>JBQCDC010000113.1:0-7027 GCA_051961575.1 Marmoricola sp. | reverse complement strand
ACTTTTCACCGCCCTGCGTGTGAAAAGTGACGGCTCGACCGTGAAAAGTGACGGGTCGGGGTTCCGGGGAGGTAGTTTCAGTTCGATGACCACCTCCGGCTCCCCCCACGGCTCCTCCGCGAGTGCGGCGGACGTCGCGCGCGCGGTCGTGCCGGACGAAGCGGTGTACTGGCTGACCGGAACCACCGAGCAGCGACCCGGAACCACCGTCCTCGAACTCAGCGCGGGCACCGGTCACCTGACCGAGCAGCTCGTGCGACTGGGGCATCGCGTGATCGCCACCGACCCGTCGCCCCAGAACCTCTCGCTATTGCGCGGACGCGTCGTCCCGTTCGCCGTCGGGGTCTCGGGCGCCGAGGCGATCCCGTCGCCGAGCCAGACCGTCGATGTGGTCGTCTGCAACCCGCCGGCCGCATCGGTCGACCACGCCAAGGCGCTGAGCGAGATCAACCGGGTGCTGCGGCCGAACGGTGCGATCGCTCTGGTCTGGGTGACCCGCGACGAGGGCGTGCCGTGGGTGCGCCGGCTCGGAAAGCTCATCGGATCCGCGCCCGCCGAGCACCCGCTCGGGCCCGCCGTCCAGGACACCGATCAGTTCACCGATCCCGAGGAGACCAGCTGGCGGACGTGGCAGCGTCTAGATCGGCCGGGACTGATCGCCTTCGCAGCAGCGCACGGCGTCACCGACGAGGGCACGCTCGCGGCGGTGGGTGCGCTGTACGACGAGTACGACCGCGGACCCGACGGGCTGCAACTCCCCTATCTGGTCCGTGGACTGCGGGCGACCGTCCACCACAGGGTCGAGGACACCCCCTCGCCTCAGGTCGTCGTCGAACCCGCCGTCGCGGGCTCGCTTGAAGCCACCGAGCCCGAGATCGTCGAGCCGATCGAACCTCCCGAAGAACCGGGCACCCTTCTCATCGACTTCACCTAGCCATGGCATCCGCGTTCCGGAGCCGACTGGGCCGCTCGCGTCACCTGGTGAGCGCACGGGACCGTGCTGCGTTCCGCACACTGCACACCGCGTCTCTCATGACCACGGCGCTGCGCGGCGGCCTCAACGAGGACTCGGCCGAGCGATCCATCCGGCACCTGCACTCGTTGCTGGCCGGGCATGCGGTCGCGCTGACCAACGAGGACGTCGTCCTCGCGTGGGACGGGGAGCGTCCCCATCACGGCGAGACCACGGCGGCCCTGATCCCGGACACGATCGCCGAGGGCTCCACCACCATCCACGACCACATGCAGGTCCATTGCGGAGATCCCAACTGCCCGCTGCGCAAGGCGATCCTCGCTCCCCTGGTGGTCAACGACCGGATCGTCGGGACGCTTCAGGTCTTCGCCGACTCGGCCTCTGCCTCACTGGTCCGCGCGACCACCGAGGTCGCCGAGTGGGTCAGCGTCCAACTGCGGGTCGCCGAGCTCGACGCCTCACATGCACGGCTCATGGAGGCCGAGGTGCGGGCTCTGCGCGCGCAGATCTCCCCGCACTTCATCTACAACGCCCTCAACGCGATCGCGTCCTTCGTGCGGACCGACCCCGACCGCGCGCGGGCGCTGCTCGTCGAGTTCGCAGACTTCACCCGCTATTCCTTTCGCAAGCATGGTGAGTACGTAACGCTGGAGGAGGAGCTGCGATCGATCGAGCGCTACCTCGTGCTCGAGCAGGCGAGGTTCGGCGATCGGCTGCAGGTCACGCTGCGCATCGCCCCCGAGGTCCTGCCCATCACCATGCCCGTCTTCTCCTTGCAGCCTCTGGTCGAGAACGCCGTGCGGCACGGTCTTGCGCAGAAGGCGGGCGAGGGACGGGTGACGATCGTGGCGGAGGACAGAGCGGGCATCGCGGTCATCTCGGTCGAGGATGACGGAGTCGGCGAGGATCCGCGTCGCATCGAGCGAGCGCTCGCCGGCGACCCTTCGATGGAGAGCGTGGGACTGGGCAACGTGGACGCGCGACTGAGATCAGCATTCGGCGAGGACTACGGGCTCGTGGTCGAGACCGCTCCCGGCGCCGGAACCAAGGTGACGGTTCGGGTACCCAAGTTCTCGGCAGGAGTGCATCCGTGACGCTGACTGTTCTTGCCGTCGACGACGAGCAGCCCGCGCTGGACGAGCTCGCCTTCCTGCTCGATCGCGATCCGCGCGTGGGCACGGTCGTCCGCTGCCACAACGCCACGGATGCGCTGAAGGTCCTGCAGGACGGACACATCGACGCGCTGTTCGTCGACATCGCCATGCCCGGCCTGAGCGGGCTGGAGCTGGCCGCCGTGTTGAAGCGGTTCCGTGAAGCACCGCCCATCGTGTTCGTCACCGCCCACGCCGAGCGCGCCGTCGACGCCTTCGAGCTCAACGCCACCGACTACCTGTTGAAGCCGATCCGCGAGGAGCGGCTTCAAGAGGCCATCCGCCGGATCGCGGAGGAGGGCAGCGCACCCGCGGACGACGACACCATCCCGGTCGAGCTCGGCGGCATCACTCGTTTCGTGTCGCGCTCCGACGTCCGGTTCGTCGAGGCGCAGGGCGACTACTCCCGCCTCCACACGGCCACCGGCAACCACCTGGTGCGCATCCCGATCAGCGCCCTCGAGGAGCGCTGGGGCGATGCCGGCTTCATCCGGATCCACCGGTCGTACCTGGTGGCGCTCCGCCATATCGACGAGGTCCGCACCGATGGCGGGCGGTGCGTGGTGGTCATCAACGGGCAGGAGCTGGGAGCCAGCCGACGGATGACGCCGATGCTCCGCGACCTGTTGCGGCAGCGACGGGATACGCCGTGACCGAGCAGCCGCCGCAACGCGTTCGCGTCACGCGGCCGACCCAGCCGCGCGCGCGCCACACCACGGTCATCTCCGAGATCGACGCGCAGAGCGAGGTGGGCATGGTCTACATGCACTCGCTGATCCGGGCGCAGCTGCGGCTCGGGCTCGGAACCCTGACCGCCCTGCTACTCACGATCGGCCTACTGCCCTGGCTGTTCGCACGTTGGCCGGCCTTCCGCCACGCGCACCTGCTCGGCCTTCCCCTGCCGTGGCTGATCCTCGGTGCGGGGGCCTATCCCGTCATCGGGCTGCTCGCCTGGAACTACGTCCGTCGCGCGGAGCACAACGAAGCCCGTTTCCGCGATCTCGCCAGTCCGGCTGTCGACGACTTCGAGGACCGGGCGTGAAGCACGGCGCGCTGAGTGCCGATCTGGCCGTGATCGGGGTCTGTGCGCTGACCCTGCTCGTGGGTACCTACGGCGTGCGACTGGCACGCACGACCAGTGACTTCTACGTCGCCTCGCGCGCGGTCGGGTCGCGGCTGAACGCCTCGGCGATCAGCGGCGAGTACCTGTCGGCGGCCTCGTTCCTCGGCGTCGCCGGGCTCGTGCTGCTCCGGGGTGTCGACAGCCTCTGGTACCCCGTCGGATGGACCGCCGGTTACCTCATGCTGCTCATCTTCGTGGCGGCCCCGCTGAGACGATCACGTGCCTACACGATCGCCGACTTCGCCGAGCTGCGGCTCGAGTCGCTGGCGGCCCGACGCATCACCAGCGCGGTCGTCGTTCTGATCGGCGTGCTGTACCTGGTGCCGCAGCTGCAGGGCGCGGGACTGACACTGCAGACGCTCACCGATGCGCCCACCTGGCTGGGAGCAGCGATCGTCGCCACGGTGGTGCTGGCGAACGTGGCCGCCGGCGGCATGCGGAGCATCACTATCGCGCAGGCGTTCCAGTACTGGCTGAAGTTCTGGGCTCTCCTGATCCCGCTCGCATGGCTGTTGATCCAGTGGCGCCACGACGGCTCGCCGCATCCGCACGTCAACCAGACCGCTTGGCTCGAACCGATGCAAGGACCACACGCGGGCTACCTCACCTACTCCCTGATCGTCGCCACGTTCCTCGGCACGATGGGTCTGCCGCACGTGGCGGTGCGCTTCTACACCAACCGCGACGGCACCTCGGCTCGCCGCACCACGCTGGTCGTGCTCGGCATGCTCACCGGCTTCTACCTCCTGCCGACGCTGTACGGAGTGCTCGGCCGGATCTACGCCAGCGACCTGATCGCGAGCGGGCACACGGACTCGGTGGTGCTGGAGCTTCCGCGGCGCATGCTCGGGGCGTCCGCCGGGGACATCGTGAGCGCGGTGCTGGCCGCGGGCGCTTTCGCCGCCTTCCTGTCCACGTCGTCGGGACTCGTGGTCTCGGTCGGCGGCGTCGTGGCGCAGGACCTGATCGGCACTCGAGTCGACGGCGTTGCGGCCTTCCGCATCGCCGCGGGCTCCGCCGCGGCGGTGACTCTCGTGATCGCGATCGCGACCAGCGGACTCGCGGTGGCACATGCCGTAGAGCTGGCGTTCGCCGTGGCCGCTTCCACGCTGTCGCCGCTCCTGATCCTCGGCATCTGGTGGCGCGGGCTCACGGCGATAGGCGCGATGATCGGGGTGACCCTGGGCGGTGCGTTGTCCGCGGCCGCGGTGGTGTCGGTGATGGTGGGCGTCCACCTCACCGGATGGCCGGCCGCGCTGGTCTCCCAGCCCGCCCTCATCACGGTGCCGATCGCCTTCGCCGCGATGGTGCTCGGATCGCTGGCGACCGCGTCCCACAAGCCCGAGCACGTCTCCCGCACGATGGTCCGGTTGCACACGCCGGAGGAGGTCGAGGTCGATCGCGGAACCTTCCATCCGGAGGCGCGGCGCTTCCGGGACAGCCTCCATTCGACCCGCTGAAACCGCCGTTCGTCGCAGTGTGACCGCGCGCACATCGAACGATTACCGCCGTCCGGCGACCACCCGCCCGGCGATACAGACATGTGACTCGGGTCACTCCTAGCGTCGATGGTGAGAGCGGCGATGTGGCCGCGCTAGACGCATCGGGAGTGACCATGTCTTACACCGCACCGACACCGGCACCGGGAGCTCACTTCGCCGACCCGGCGCCCCTGGGCCTTGGCGCCTTCGCGCTCACCACGTTCGTGCTCAGCTGCGTGAACATGAACTGGATCCCGGCCAGCACCACCGGCATCGTGCTCGGACTGGCGCTCGCCATGGGCGGCGGCGCTCAGCTGCTCGCCGGTATGTGGGAGTTCGCCAAGGGCAACACCTTCGGCGCTACCGCCTTCTCGTCCTTCGGCGCCTTCTGGATCTCGTTCTGGTGGCTGGCCGAGCACGACCTTGGCGGCCTCGGCAGCGACGCCCACAAGGCACTCGGCTACTACCTGCTCGCCTGGGGCATCTTCACCACTTACATGGCCGTTGCGGCGACGCGAGTCAGCGGCGCCGTGCTGACGGTCTTCGTGCTGTTGGCCATCACGTTCTTCCTGCTGGCCTGGGGAGACTTCGCCACCTCGATGAACCTGACCAAGACCGGTGGCTACTTCGGTCTCGCCACGGCCATCGCCGCTTGGTACACGGCCTTCGCCGGCGTCACGAAGTCGACCTTCGGTCGCGACGTGCTGCCGACCATGCCGCTCGCCAAGTAACTCTTGCCGCGCACCCCCTGCCTTCGTGGCCGGACGCAGTTCTAGTCTGGCCACGAAGGCGGATCTTTGATTACTCCCACCCGATTCAGGAGACGTTGATGTCCGAGGAAACCTTGGCAAATCTTTCGCGCGAGACCCGTCGGTTCGAGCCGCCTGCAGAGCTCGCGGCTAACGCCAACGTGACGGCTGCCGCCTATGGCGAGGCCGAGGAGGACCGGCTGGCGTTCTGGGCCAAGCAGGCCAAGCGACTGGACTGGGCCGAGCCGTGGTCGGAGGTGTTGGACTGGTCGGACGCACCGTTCGCGAAGTGGTTCGTGGGCGGGAAGATCAACGCTGCGTACAACTGTGTGGATCGGCACGTCGAGGCCGGTCGGGGCGACAAGGTCGCGATCCACTGGGTGGGCGAGCCGATCGACGACGCACGCGACATCACCTACGCGGAGCTGAAGGACGAGGTCTGCAAGGCCGCCAACGCGATCGAGGCGCTCGGGGTCGCCAAGGGTGACCGTGTGGCGATCTACATGCCGATGATTCCCGAGGCCGTGATCACGATGCTGGCCTGTGCTCGGATCGGAGCACCACACACGGTCGTGTTCGGTGGCTTCTCCGCCGAGGCGCTCTCGGCGCGCGTGCTCGACTGCGAGGCCAAGCTCATCGTGACCTCCGATGGCGGCTACCGCCGCGGCGCACCGTTCGCATTGAAGCCCACGGTGGATGAGGCTCTGACCAAGGTCGCAGCGACCAACCCCTCGCTCGTGGAGAAGGTGCTGGTCGTCCGGAGGACCGGGCAGGAGGTCGACTTCAACGACTCGACCGATGTGTGGTGGCACGACGTCGTGGACTCGGCGTCGACCGCTCACGAGCCTGTGCCGCACGATGCCGAACACCCGCTGTACGTCATGTACACCTCCGGGACCACGGGCAAGCCGAAGGGGCTTCTGCACCCCACCGGTGGCTATCTGACCGGCGTCTCCTACACCCACCACGCGGTCTTCGACCTCAAGCCGGAGACCGACGTGTACTGGTGCACCGCCGACATCGGCTGGGTGACCGGGCACTCCTACATCGTCTACGGGCCGCTCGCCAACGGTGCGACGCAGGTGCTCTACGAGGGCACCCCGGACTCTCCGATGGCGGGTCGTTGGTGGCAGATCATCGAGAAGTACAAGGTCACGATCTTCTACACCGCACCGACCGCGATCCGCTCGTTCATGAAGCAGGGACGCGAGGTTCCGGACTCCCGCGACATGTCGAGCTTGAGGATCATCGGGTCGGTCGGTGAGCCCATCAACCCCGAGGCCTACATTTGGTACCGCAACGTCATCGGCGGCGACCGCTGCCCCGTGGTCGACACCTGGTGGCAGACCGAGACCGGCATGATCATGATCAGCCCGCTGCCCGGCGTCACGCACGGCAAGCCCGGTTCCGCGATGCGGCCACTGCCCGGCATCAGCGGCGATGTCGTCAACGACAAGGGCGAGTCCGTGCCCAACGGATCCGGCGGGTACCTCGTCCTCACCCAGCCATGGCCCTCGATGCTCCGCACCATCTGGGGTGACCCGGAACGG
>JBQCDC010000112.1:0-7314 GCA_051961575.1 Marmoricola sp. | reverse complement strand
CCGCGTCGCCGGGGTCTGGGCGGGCGCGAGCATCCACGAGGTGGCGCAGGTGGTTGCCGCAGGGGGAGTGATCGGCGGGGGCGCCGTCGCGGCGGCTGTGGTGGTCAAGCTCGCGCGGGTGCTTCTCCTCGCGCCGGTGGTCGCGGTGGCGGGAACCGAGCGTCGCCGGATTCCGGTACCGCTCTTCGTCGTCGGCTTCTGCGGTCTGGTCCTGGTGCACACCGTCGTTGCGATCCCGCACGGAGCCCTCACCGACGTCGGCCAGCTGCAGACCTTCCTGCTGGCAGCCGCGATGTTCGCTCTCGGCGGTGGCGTTCGCCTCGGCGACCTGGGTCGTGCCGGCGCCCGACCCCTGGTACTGGCGACGGCGCTCACCTTGTGGGTGAGCGCCGTCGGCCTGATCGGTGCGCTGTTGGCCGGGTAGGCCTAGTGCATCCCGCCTTCGCGCGCCTTCAACGGCATCAGGAAGGCTGCGATGAAGGCTGCCGCGTAGCAACCGATCGAGACCCATCCCATCCATTCGGTGGCGGTCTGCCAGCCGTGGACGGGCACCCAGTTGAAGAAGACGGTGCCGAGAATGGCGACGCCCAGCGCACCGGCGAACTGCTGGGCCGCGTTGAGCAGCCCGGACCCAGTGCCGACCTCGTCGTCGTTGAGGTCGGCCAGGATCACGTCGAACAGCGGAGCGAAGATCAGACCGCTGCCCAGACCCGCCACCAGGAACGGCCCCGTGAAGTTCCAGGCGCTGGCACCCACGTGCAGGTCGCGCGCCACGAACGAGAACCACACGACACCGAGCATCGTGATCACCAGACCCGCATGCACCACGTGGCGACCGAACTTCGGCCCGAGGGCCGCGCCCGCAGCGCCGGCGCCGATGGCCATGCCGACCGCATACGGCGTCTGCGCGATGCCGCTGTTCATCGGGGTGAAGTGCAGACCCAACTGCATGAACAGGTTCATGATCAGGTTGAAGCCGACCATCGCCACGAAGAACGTGGTGAGGAAGACGAGGCCGGCCACGAAGCCGCGGTGGGCGAAGAGACTCGGTGCGATCAGCGGATGGTCGGTCCGGCGCTCGTTCCACACGAACGCGCCGATGAGCACGGCGGCGACGCCGAGGAGCACGTAGACCCACGCCGGCCAGCCGAGCTCGCGGCCCTGCACGAGCGGGTAGATCAAGCAGCCCGAGGCGAGCAGCACCAGTGCGGAGCCGAGGGGATCGAGGCGCGCGCTCGGATCGCGCGGCACATCGGGCAGATAGCGCGCCGCGATGAACGTGCCGGCGATTCCGACCGGGACGTTGATCAGGAAGATCATGCGCCAGCCGCTGCCGAAGATGTCGGCGTCGATCAGCACACCCGCGAGGATCGGGCCGAGCACCGCTGCCAGGCCCATGATCGGACCGAACGGGATGAAGGCCTTCTGCAGGTCGTCCGGGTGGAAGGACTGCTTCACCATGGCGAGGCCGTGGGGAAGCATGACGGCTCCGAAGAGGCCCTGGAGGACACGGAAGACGATGAGCAGGTCCGCGTTCGGTGCCAGGCCGCACGCGAGAGACGCGATCGTGAAGCCGGCCATGCCGACGATGAACATCGGGCGCCTGCCGATCAGGTCGCCGGCGCGGGCAGAGGTGATCAACCCGATGGCGAACGAGACGGTGTAAGCGGCGAGAACCCACTGGATGGTGGTGCTGCTCCCGCCGAGGTCCTGCCGGATCGACGGACCAGCGAGGTTGGCGATCGTCGCGTCGAGAAGATCCATGACGTCGGCGATGATCACCGCTGCCATCACGAACCATCGGAACTTGTAGCCGCGTTCCTCGCCCACGGTGGGGGCGAGCGCTTCGGTTACGGACATGTCAGTACTCCAGTGTGTCGAGAACGAACGGTGTTCGATGAATACGAACAATGTTCGCGAACGCTGTTCGACTTGTCAAGCGCCGATCGCTAACCTGTTGCACATGCCAGCACGCAGCGCCGACAGAAAGCCGCGACTCTCGGTCGAGCGCATCGTCGACGTAGCGATGGACCAACTGCGCGAACGCGGCTATGACGCCGTCACGATGCGTTCGATCGCAGCTGAGCTGGGTACCGGCCAGGCCTCGCTCTACGCGCACGTCGCGAATCGCAACGAGCTCGACGCGCTGGTGATGGGTCGCATCAGCGCGATGCTGGTGGTGCCCGAGCCGGACCCGGAGCACTGGGACGAGCAGATCGCCCGTCTGGCGATGGACATGCTCCAGAACTTCCGACGCCATCCGGGGACTGCGCGCTGCACGATGGGCAACATGCCGACCAGTAGAGAAGCGCTCGTGCCGGTCGAGGGTCTCTTCGCGATCCTGCGCGCTGGTGGGGTCTCCGACCAGGACGCGTCGTGGTTCGGCGATGCGCTCGCCCTCTATGTCGCCTCCGTCGCCTGGGAGGAGGACATCTGGAAGTCGCGGGCGCGGGCGGTCAACCTCGACGAGGACAGTGCCTGGGACCACATCCCTGATGTCTTCGCATCGTTGGATCCAGCAGAGTTTCCGGTGCTCACCTCGATGGGTGAGGCGATCATGACCGGCGACGCTGAGCAGCGGTTCGCCTTCGGCGTAAATCTGTTGATCACCGGCTTAAAGTCAAGGACGTGACGCTGCTCGACGCCGACTCTGAAGCGCGCTCGAGCTCTCGGTTCCTTGAACTTCTGTCACCGCTGCGCCTCGGCGTGGACTTCCGGCGACTCCTCGCATCGGCCTGGATCTCGAACGTCGGCGACGGCGCCGCGCTGGCGGCCGGCCCACTGCTGGTGGCCTCGCAGACCCACTCGCCTTTCCTGGTAGCTCTCGCGGCCCTGCTGCAGCGCCTGCCCTGGCTGTTGCTCGGGCTCCATGCGGGTGTGCTCGCCGACCGGATGGACCGACGGCTTCTGGTGGCCTCGGCCGATTTCATGCGGGTGGCCGTCCTCGCCGTTCTCTCGCTCGCCATCGCCACGGGATGGGTGAGCATCGGCGTCGTCCTCGTTGCCATGCTGCTCATCGGCATCGCGGAGGTCTTCTCCACGACGGCCTCCGGAACGCTCCCGCCGATGTTGGTGCACACCAAGGACCTCGGCTCGGCGAACGCGCGGCTGCAGAGCTCGATCGTCTTCGGGAACCAACTCCTGGGCCCACCGATCGGTGCGGCGCTGTTCGGCGTCGGACGCGCGGTCCCGTTCGCGGCGCAGACGATCTGTGTCCTGCTGGGCGCCATCCTCGTTCTGCAGATCACGGTCCGGCGCCCGCCGGTCAAGGCGACGAAACCGCAACGTGCGCGCCACGAGATCGCCGAGGGAGTCCGGTGGCTGCTCGGGCACCCGCCGATGCGCACGCTCGCGCTGGTGATCTTGACCTTCAACGTGACCTTCGGCGCGGCGTGGTCGGTGCTCGTGCTCTGGTCCGAGCAGCGCCTGCACGCCGGTGCGCTCGGGTTCGGTCTGCTCACTGCGGCAACGGCGGTCGGGGGACTGTGCGCGACGAGCAGCTTCGGGTGGCTGGACAAGAACGTCTCCTACGAGCGCCTGATGAAGGTGTGCCTCAGCCTCGAGGTCCTGCTGCACCTCGCCCTCGCCCTCACGACGCACCTCTGGCTCGCGCTGATCCTCATGTGGATCTTCGGTTGCTACGCCTTCGTCTGGGGTGCGGTGAGTCAGACGATCCGCCAGCGATCCGTGCCCGAGGAGTTCCAGGGACGGGTCGGCAGCGTGTACCTCCTGGGCGTCTTCGGCGGAATCGTGCTGGGCCAGGCGCTCGGTGGTCTGATCGCCAATCAGTGGGGTGTGGTGGCGCCGTTCTGGTTCGCCTTCGTGGGCACCGGGATCACGCTGGCCGTCCTGTGGCCACAGCTCGGTCGCGTCGTGCCGGATCGGCGGGTCGAATCCGGGTAAGGTCAAGGCGCTTGACCTGCTGCTGAACCGGGAGTCGCACGTTGTACCTCAAGAGCCTCACGCTCAAGGGCTTCAAGTCCTTCGCCTCGTCGACGACCCTGCAGCTCGAGCCCGGGATCACCTGCATCGTCGGTCCGAACGGCTCCGGCAAGTCCAACGTCGTGGACGCGCTCGCGTGGGTGATGGGTGAGCAGGGCGCGAAGTCGCTGCGCGGCGGCAAGATGGAGGACGTCATCTTCGCCGGCACCTCGGGCCGCCCGCCCCTGGGTCGCGCTGAGGTTCAGCTGACGATCGACAACACCGACGGCGCCCTCCCGATCGACTACGCCGAGGTCACGATCAGCCGGACCATGTTCCGCAACGGCGGGTCCGAGTACGCGATCAACGGGCAGACCTGTCGCCTGCTCGACGTGCAGGAGCTGCTCTCCGACTCCGGCATCGGCCGCGAGATGCACGTCATCGTCGGTCAGGGACAGCTCGACTCGATCCTGCACGCGACCCCGGAGGACCGCCGCGGCTTCATCGAGGAAGCGGCCGGTGTCCTCAAGCACCGCAAGCGCAAGGAGAAGGCGCTGCGCAAGCTCGAGTCGACCGAGGGCAACCTCAACCGGCTCAACGACCTGCTCTCGGAGATCCGCCGCCAGCTGAAGCCGCTCGGGCGCCAGGCCGAGGTCGCCCGACGCGCGAGCGCTGTCCAAGCCGAGGTTCGCGATGCCCGTGCGCGTCTGATCGCCGACGACCTCGTGCAGGCGCAGGCGACGCTGGCTCAGGAGGTCGCCGACGAGTCGGTGCTCATCGAGCGGCGCACAGAACTGGAAGCTGCTGTGGCTGCGGCACGCGCTCAGGAGTCGGAGCTCGAGGCGGCACTGCGCGACGACCTGCCCGCTCTCGCCGCTGCCCAGGAGACCTGGTTTGCGCTGAGCGGTCTGCGCGAGCGCTTCCGCGGCACGGCGAGCCTGGCGGCAGAGCGCGTGCGCAACGCCGAGGCGCAGTCGGCCGAGCCCATCCCGAGTGGCCGCGATCCACAGGAGCTCGAGGCCGAGGCCGAGCGGGTCCGCGCCCAAGAGGCTGAGATCGCCGTCGAGGTCGAGGCGAATCGTCAGGCCCTCGAGACCGCGATCAGCGCGCGCGTCACCGCTGAAGGTGAGGCCAGCGACGAGGAGCGTCGCGTCGCCGCCCTGCAGCGCGCCGCGGCAGATCGTCGTGAGGGCATCGCCCGACTCCATGGTCAGGTCAACGGTGTGCGCAGCCGAGCGGCCGCCGCGGACGAGGAGATCGGACGACTGACTCAGCGTCGCGACGAGGCGCAGGAGCGCGCCGATCGCGCGCGGCTCGATTTCACCGCGCTGGACAGCAAGATCGCCGGCCTCGACGCCGGCGAGGAAGGCCTCGACGCGGAGCACGAGGAAGCGGCCGCCGAGCTCGACCGGCTCGAGCGCGAGCTCAACGAGCTTCAGGGCGAGCTGCAGGCCGCCGAGCGTGAGCGCTCGGCGCTGGCCGCCCGTCGCGATGCGCTCGCGCTGGCACTGGATCCGCGCGATGGCGCCGGAGCGCTGCTCAACCCCGACAAGGCCGTCAACGGCATGCTCGGCTCGGTCGCGTCCGTCTTCCGTGTGTCGCCAGGCTTCGAGGTTGCCGTGGCGACGGCACTCGGCGCGGCGGCCGATGCCGTAGCCGCGCAGGACCTCGACGCGGCGATCGACGCGGTCGGGATGCTGCGCGACGAGGACCTCGGTCGCGCGGGGCTGTTGCTCGGTGGCGGGTCCGCCGATCGTGACTGGCCCGCGCTCACCGGCGGAGCCGTCTATGCGGTCGATGTCATCGATGGGCCGTCGGAGTTCGTGGGCACGCTGACTCGGCTGCTACCGCGTGTGGCGATCGTCGAGGACATCGCCGCCGCCAAGGTTCTGGTCAAGGAACGCGCCGATGTCACCGCGGTGACCAAGAGCGGCGATGTGGTGAGCGCGCACTTCGTCTCCGGTGGTTCGGGTGCTCGCACCAGCTTGATCGAGGCCCAGGCGGCCTACGACGACGCGGGCGAGAAGCTCAGCGCAGCAGTGCACACCGTCGAGCGTCTGACGTTCCGGCAGGTGACGCTGACGAGCGAGCGCGACGAGGCCCAGCGTCGTGTCGACGTGGCGCTGGCGAAGCTGCACGAGTCCGACGCTGCGCTTGCGGCGGTCGCCGAGGAGCTCGGCCAGTACGGCACGCAGGCTCGGTCGGCCGCGGCGGAGGTGACTCGCCTCGAGTCGGCCATCCAGGCGGCTCAAGAGGCCAAGGAGCGCGACGTCGCCGGCCTCGCTGAGCTCGAGGAGCGCTTGGCCGCGGCCGAGTCGGCGACGGATGAGGAGCCGGACACTGCTCGGCGCGAGGAGCTCGCCGAGGCCGCCCGCGCTGCTCGCGGCGCCGAGATGGACGCCCGTCTTGCCCTGCGCACCGCGGAGGAGCGGGCGCGGAGCGTGAGCGGTCGCGCGGATTCTCTGATGAAGGCTGCGGAGCAGGAGCGTGTCGCCCGGGCGGCGGCGTTGGCTCGTCGTGAGCAAGTGCTGCGTGAGGGGCGGGTCGGGGCGGCCGTCCTCGCCGGCGCTCAGTACGCCTTGAGGCACCTGGCGACATCGGTCGAGCGTGCGGAGGTCGCGCGGACCGAGGTCGAGCAGGGTCGCCTCGAGCGGGAGCGGGTCTTGCGCGAGGTGCGCGAGCAGCTTCGCAACCTGGGCCGCGACCTCGACGAGCTGGTGTCCTCGGTCCATCGTGACGAGATGGCACGTACCGAACAGCGCATGCGCATCGAGCAGCTGCAGGAGCGCGCGCTCGAGGAGCTCGGCCTGGAGCCCGAGGCGCTCGTGAGCGAGTACGGTCCCGAGAACCTGGTGCCCTTCTTCGGCGAGGTCGAGGAGGGGCAGGAGGCTCCGGAGCCGATTCCCTTCGAGCGTGAGGCTCAAGCGAAGCGCCTGCGCACCGCGGAGCGAGCGCTGGCCCAGCTCGGACGGATCAATCCGCTCGCGCTGGAGGAGTTCAGCGCGATGGAGGAGCGCCACAAGTTCCTCACCGAGCAGCTGGAGGACCTTCGCCGCACCCGGCGCGACCTGCTCGACATCGTCAAGGACGTCGACGAGCGGGTTCAGCAGGTCTTCGCCGAGGCGTGGGAGGACGTCAGCGCGGCCTTCGACCACGTCTTCGCGCGCTTGTTCCCGGGCGGTGAGGGCCGCTTGGTGCTCACGAACCCCGACGACATGCTGACCACGGGCATCGAGGTAGAGGCGCGGCCGCCGGGCAAGAAGGTCAAGCGCCTCTCGCTGCTCTCGGGTGGTGAGCGCTCGCTGGTGGCGGTGGCGTTCCTCGTCTCCCTGTTCAAGGCGCGCCCGTCGCCGTTCTACATCCTCGACGAGGTCGAGGCGGCGCTCGACGACA
>JBQCDC010000111.1:0-21441 GCA_051961575.1 Marmoricola sp. | reverse complement strand
GTCCGCACCGAAGTACGACGGCATGTACCCGTCGAGCGGCAGGTAGCCGCCGTTCTTCGGGTTGGTGCGGAGGTAGATCACGGCCGTCGCGATCTGCGGCGTGAATCCGGCGAACCACGACGTGATGACGTGCTGGTTGTTCAGACCCGTCGCGGTACCGGTCTTGCCCGCGGTCTGGTAGCCGGCGACGTGGCCGTTCTTGCTGCCGGTGCCCTTCTGCACCACCTGCTGCATCGCGTACGAGACGTCGGCGGCAACCTTGGCCGACATCGCCCGGGTGGGGTGGTCCTTGTGCTCCCACAGCACCTTGCCGGTCGAGTCGGTGACCTTCGAGATCATGTACCACGGGTGCGCCATGCCGCCGTTGGCGACGGACGCGTAGGCGTTCGCGATGTCCAGCGGACTGACGGACGCGGAGCCGAGCGCGATGGTGGTCGGCGCGACCTGCTGGCCGTTGCTGCCCTTGTAGGTCAGACCGGGCGCGTTCGCCGGAACGCCCATCGCTGTCAGCATGTCCTTGACCTTGTTCGGACCGTTCTTGGTGGAGTTGGTCATGTCGACGTAGACGGTGTTGATCGACTCGATCAGACCCTGGAGCAGGGTGACGCGCGGACCGTAGGACGTTCCGTTCGCGATGCCCGAGGCCTCGCCCTCGTTCTGGATCTTGGTGCCGTTGATGTCCAACGGCGAGTTCCCGTCGAAGGTGTTCTTGAGGCTCCAACCGTTGCTCAGAGCGGCGGCGAGTGCGGGCACCTTGAACACCGAGCCCGGCGGGTTCGGAGCGGTCGCCCAGTTGAACTGACTCTTCAGGTAGTCCTGGCCGGCGAAGAAGCCGAGGAGGGCTCCCGTCTTGACGTCGATCGAGGCGGTGCCGACGTGCAGCTGCCGCAGGCCTCCCGGCTTGTTCGCGTTGACGCCGGCCTGGGCGGCATTCATGGCCTTCTGGGTCAGCGTCGTGGTGACCCGGAGTCCCGAGCCGTAGATCTGAGCCTCCGTGAAGCCCAGCTTCAGCAGCTGCGACTTGATCATCGCGAGGGCGAAGCCCTTCTGACCGCCGAACACGTTCACCGAGCTTTGCGGCGTCACCTTCGGAAGCTTGCTGTAGATCTTCGCCTCGGTAGCCGAGTCCAAGGTGTTCATGGTGACCATGCCGTCGAGGACGTACTGGTAGCGGCCGAGCAACGCCGCGCGCTGCGCGGCCGTGCCGGTCGGGTCGAGGTAGCTGGGCTCGTTGATCTCCGCAGCGAGGAGGGCGGACTGCGCCGGCGTGAGCTTGCTGGCGCTGACACCGAAGTACGCCTCCGCCGCAGCCTGGATGCCGTAGGCACCGCGCCCGAAGTAGATGGTGTTGAGGTAGCCCTCGAGGATCTGCTGCTTCGACTCCTGCTGCTGGATCTTGAGTGCGAGGAAGATCTGCTTGATCTTGCGCGTGATCGTCTGCGCCTGGTTCAGGTACAGGATCTTCACGTACTGCATGGTGATCGTCGATCCACCCTGGGTGGTGCCCTGGGCGGTGTTGAACACCGAGCGGAAGATGCTCTTGATGTCGATGCCCTTGTTGGTCCAGCACGTCCGGTCCTCCGCGGCCACGGCCGCGTCCTGCATCGACTGAGCGACGTCGGTCAGCGGCACCGACTGCCGGTTCTGGGTCGCGAACGTCCCGAGCTCGCTCTTGCCGTTCGCGTAGTAGACGTAGGTGGACTGCGTCTGGAAGGCGGCGTTCGGGTCGGGGATCGTCGTGGCCTCGTAGGCGACGAAGAACGCGCCCACGCACACGAGCACGAAGACGATGGACACCACCAGCAGGCGCTGAAGCCAGGTGCGCCAGTCGTTCGGCTGCCCGATGGCGAAGACCTGCTTGACGAGTCCTCGCTTCGCTGGCTTCTTGCCCGTCTTACGGGAACCGCTGCCCTTCTTCGGGCCGTCCGCGCGGCGGGTACCACTCACTCGCTACTCCTGGTGTGTTCGGCGCCTGTCTGCGCTGGCGCGCAGATACACGTCATCTCCCCCGTCAACTCCCCCAACCATGGCAAGGGTACGGGGCCTCGGCATGCCGACGCCCCCTACTCGATCGCTGACCTGCCCGTCGCACCGTAAGAGAGCGACGTGAATCACCGATTGGGCACTCGATATATCGAGGTGATATGTTCAGTCGATAGAACGTACCGAGACGTTACCAACCGGAAACTTCTCGGTCCACGTCTCGACACGCACAAGCCCCGATCTGGAAGCGCAGACCCGTATGACGAGCAAGGCAGCGAACCTCGAGCTGGCGGTCCTCGGACTGCTGCACGAGTCGCCCCTGCACGGCTACGAGCTGCGCAAGCGCTTGAACCTCCTGCTCGGGTGGAGTCGCGTGTTGTCCTACGGCTCGTTGTACCCGGCCCTCAAGCGCATGCTGCGCAACGGCTGGATCACCGAGGTGACCACCGTCTCGCCGGGTGTTTCGCGTCGGCAGCGGATCGTCTACCAGATCAGCCCAGCTGGCACCGAGTACTTCGCCACGGCTGTGACGGACTCCGGCCCCTCGGCGTGGGAGGACGAGAACTTCAACATGAGGTTCGCGTTCTTCGCCCGCACCGACGCCAGTGTTCGCATGCGCATCCTGGAAGGTCGCCGGACGCGGCTCCAGGAGCGTCTCGACCGTGCTCGCGCGGCTCAGCGCGGCGGCGACCGCTACGTCAACGAGTTGCAGCGCCACACGCTGGAGTCGATGGAGCGTGAGGTCCGTTGGCTCACCGAGCTGATCGAGGCAGAACGGGGCGACACCGCTCGCCCACAACCACAATCGCCCTCTGCCGCCGTGCGGCACGAGGTCAGCTGAAGAGAATCCGATCGGACACCGCGGGCACACGTTCGCTTGCGGTAGCCGCGTAAGAAAGAAGGAGAAGAACCCATGGGTTCGGTACGAGTCGCGATCGTGGGAGTCGGCAACTGCGCCACCTCCCTGATCCAGGGCGTCACCTACTACAAGGACGCCGACCCGAAGGGCACTGTCCCGGGTCTGATGCACGTCACCTTCGGTGACTACCACGTGGGCGACGTCGAGTTCGTCGCCGCGTTCGACGTCGACGACAAGAAGGTCGGCAAGGACCTGTCCGAGGCCATCAACGCCTCCGAGAACAACACCATGAAGATCTGCGACGTGCCGACCCTGGGCGTCGAGGTCCAGCGTGGCCACACGCTCGACGGTCTTGGCAAGTACTACCGCGAGACCATCGAGGAGTCGGCCGCCGAGCCGGTCGACGTGGTTCAGGTCCTCAAGGACCGCCAGGTCGACGTTCTCGTCTCCTACCTCCCGGTGGGCTCGGAGAACGCTGACAAGTTCTACGCGCAGTGCGCCATCGACGCCGGCGTGGCGTTCGTGAACGCGCTCCCCGTCTTCATCGCGTCCGACCCCGAGTGGGCCAAGAAGTTCGAGGACGCCGGCGTCCCGATCATCGGCGACGACATCAAGAGCCAGGTCGGCGCCACCATCACCCACCGCGTGATGGCCAAGCTGTTCGAAGACCGTGGCGTGACGCTGGACCGCACCTATCAGCTCAACGTCGGCGGCAACATGGACTTCAAGAACATGCTCGAGCGTGAGCGCCTGGAGTCCAAGAAGGTCTCGAAGACCCAGGCCGTGACCTCGAACCTCGAGGGTCCGCTGTCGGGCAAGGTCTACGACAAGAACGTCCACATCGGTCCGTCGGACTACGTGGCGTGGCTCGACGACCGCAAGTGGGCCTACGTCCGCCTCGAGGGTCGCGCCTTCGGTGACGTTCCGCTGAACCTGGAGTACAAGCTCGAGGTCTGGGACAGCCCGAACAGCGCCGGCATCATCATCGACGCCGTCCGTGCCGCGAAGATCGCCAAGGACCGTGGGATCGGTGGCCCGATCCTGTCGGCTTCGTCCTACCTGATGAAGTCCCCGCCGGTGCAGCGCCCTGACGAAGAGGGTCGCGCTTCGGTCGAGGCGTTCATCCGCGGCGAGGTCGAGCGCTAAGTCCTCGGCTCTCTCTTCAGCAACTCGAATCGGTCGGACCCTGCGGGGTCCGGCCGATTCGTGCGTCTCCACCTCTGGCACAGACCCGAACCGTTGTGGCACCCTCACCGAAAGGGGTGGCGATGAAAACGGGGATGCGAGCAGCGCTCGCGGCGTGCAGTGCGCTGCTCGTCGCGATCGTCGCCATGGCTCCGCTCGCCTTGGGATCGACGCCACCCGTGCTCACCAACCGCACCTTTGCGCCGGCCATCCGCGGGATCACCGGCAAGGTCGGAATCCTGATCGCAACCGACCGGCTCGGCGCGAAGACGCCCCTGTACGTCGGCAACTGGTCGTCGGGAACCGCCTGGTCGACCAGCAAGGTTCCGGTCGCCATCGCCGCGCTGAGGAAGCGTCCGTACTCGACCACGATCCTCAACGAGGTCATCCGGGCGATCCGGGCCTCTGACAACGCGGCCGCGCACGCCCTGTGGGTGTCGCTGGGAACCGGATCCCAGGCCGCGGCCGCCACCGACTACGTGCTGCGCTACTTCGGCGACCGCCACACCACGTTCCGCACCACCTACTTCGGGCTGTCGACGTGGTCACTTCACGAGCCGGCCATATTCGGGGCCCGCCTCGCGTGCACCTCACTGCGGGTAGCGAAGATCGTCCGCAACCAGATGGGTCAGGTCATCGCCTCACAGCGCTGGGGCCTGGGCACCTGGCCCAGCGCCCACTTCAAGGGTGGCTGGGGCCCCGACTCCTACGGTCGGTACACCGTGCGGCAGTTCGGGATCCTGCCCTACAACCATCGCTGGATCGTGGTCGCGGTCGGCGTGGTGCCCAGCAACGGCAGCTTCTCCACCGGTGTGGCGGAGCTGAACCGGATCAGCAGCTGGTTGTGGGCGCACAGAGCTCAACTGCCGAGCTTCAGCTGCACCGTTCCGAAACCGCCTCCCACGCCGACACCGACCCCGACGCCCACTGCCACGCGGAGGCCACCGCCGTCGCCATCGCCTACCGCGACTCCTACAGCGACGGCGACCGCAACGCCGTAGCGTCAGCCCTCCGCGTCGGCCTTGATGCGCTGGAGCGTCGTCGCCATGTCCGACCGCAGCGTCTCGGTGAACTTCGGGACGCCCCCGAGGAACCGCTTGGTCAGGCTCACCGAGATGTCCGAAATGCCCTGCGGTGCCTCGCGGTACTGCGTCACGCGAGTGCCCTCGTCGATCTCTTCGAGGCGCAGACCCCAGATCGTGTAGTTGTCCTTCACGCGCCAGGCGATCTCGCGCTCGGGCTCGTGGCGCACCACCTTGGAGTTGGTCGGCCAGACCAGAAGACCCTTGCGGTTGATGTTGAAGAACCTCTCGCCCTCGCCACTGCCTCCGCGACTGAACGAGCGCACCACTTGGGGACTCCAGCGCCTCATGTTGCGCGGGTCTCCGATCAGCGCCCAGACCCGGGCGGGACTGGCTGCGATGTCGACGCTGGCTTCAAGGGTGTCGGCCGCAAGTGGCATGAGGTCTCCTCTGAGGTGAAGTCCGCTCACCGTAGTGAGCCGCCCTGCTCAGCGCTGTGACGCCGCCCACTCCAACAACGCCGCCTTGGCGTCGTCGTAGCTCATCGGCCCGTTGTCGAGTCGCAGCTCCAACAGGAACTTGTAGGCGGCACCGACCTCGCGTCCCGGGCCGAGACCCAGGATCTCCATGATCTGGTTGCCATCGAGGTCCGGACGGATCGAGGCGAGCTCCTCCTCGGCGGACAGTCGCTCGATGCGCGCCTCGAGGTCGTCGTAGGTCCGCTGCAGCCGGTCGGCCTTGCGCTGGTTACGGGTGGTGCAGTCCGCGCGCGTCAGGATGTGCAGTCGCTCCAGCTGGTCGCCCGCATCGCGGACGTACCGACGCACGGCAGAATCCGTCCACTCGCCCGACCCGTAGCCGTGGAATCGCAGGTGCAGCTCGACGAGCGTCGCGACCGCATCGGTCTCATCCTTGGAGAAGCGCAGGGCCTGCATGCGTTTGCGGGTCAACTTCGCGCCCACCACGTCGTGGTGGTGGAAGGTCACGGTCCCGTCGTCGAGGAACCGACGCGTCCGCGGCTTGCCGACGTCGTGCATCAGCGAGGCGAAGCGGACGGTGAAGTCCGGGCCGCCGAGGCGGTCCTCCTGCGCGATCGCCTGCTCGAGAACGGTCAGCGTGTGCTCGTAGACGTCCTTGTGGCGGTGGTGCTCGTCGCGCTCGAGCGCCAATGCGGGGAGCTCGGGCAACACGTATTCAGCGAGCCCGGTCTCGACGAGCAGGGTCAGGCCGCGTCGTGGCTCGGGCGCCAGGATCAGCTTCACCAGCTCGTCGCGCACGCGCTCGGCGGAGACGATCGCGATTCGCTCGGCCATCGCGGTCATGGCCCCGACGACGGCGGGGTCGCAGGTGAAGCCGAGTTGAGCAGCGAAGCGTGCGGCGCGGATCATCCGCAGCGGGTCGTCGGAGAACGAGTCCTCTGCGCGACCCGGCGTGCGGAGCACACCGTTGGCCAGGTCGATCAGGCCGCCGAACGGATCCTCGAACTCGCGGCTCGGAAGCGAGATCGCCATCGCGTTGACCGCGAAGTCACGGCGGCCGAGGTCACCCGCGAGGGTGTCGCCGTAGCTGACGGTGGGCTTGCGGGAGTCGGCGTCGTAGGCCTCGGACCGATAGGTCGTGATCTCGACCTGCCAGTCCCCCTTGCGGGCTCCGATGGTGCCGAAGGCGCGACCGACGTCCCAAACGGCCTCGGCCCAGCCCTTGAGCAGGCGCTCGGTCTCGTCGGGGTGCGCGTCCGTGGTCAGGTCGAGGTCGACGATCGGCCGGCCGAGCATCGCATCCCGGACCGGACCGCCGACCAGAGCGAGCTGGTGACCGGCGGCCGCGAAGCGCTCGCCGAGGGGTCGCAGGACCGGGTCGAGGCGATCGAGTTCGGCGAAGACACGCTCCTGTACTTCGCTCATCAACAAGGGCCTCACAGACACGGCAGGCAAGTCTAGGGCCGTTCAACGCCTGCCTAACCCCTAGATTGGACCGGTGATCCAACTGCGGCGAGCCGGCATTGCCCTGGCCGCACTGGCTCTACCGCTGGGTTCGAGCCTGAACGGAGGCGCCGCGCTCGCCCACGATCGGGAGCCCGCGGCGGTGAAACAGCGCGTCGACACGTCATCGATCAGCATCGACAACGTCACTCCGGCCACGATTCCCGCCAAGGGCACGATCGTGCTGACGGGCGCGCTGCGCAACGGATCGAGCAAGACCTGGCACCACCTCGCGGTGATGCCCCAGACGTCCCGCTACCCCATCACCTCCACGGGCGAGCTCGAGTCCGACGCAGGCCTCAACCCCAACGACGTGGCGCTGGGTTCATCGCTGCCCGAGCTCAGCACCGCACTGCCGGACCTGGCGCCCGGCAAGGCGGTTGCCTTCACCATCCGCATCCCCCGGGCCAAGATGAGCATCGTCGGCCAATCGGGGGCGTATTGGCTCGGCGTCGCGCCGACCCTCGACCAGATACCGCTGCCCGGAGTGACCGCGCGCACGTTCCTCCCCCTGCTCCCCAAGGTGAACAAGAAGGCGCGGGTGAACATCGCGCTCGTCGTGCCGCTGCGCGAAAGTCCGCTCCGCACGACCACCGGCGCACTCGCCTACGCCTCCGCCTTCACAACGGATCTGTCCCCACGCGGCCGACTTGGCCGGATCGCGACGTTCGGACAAGCGGCTGGTGACCGCCCCCTCACCTGGCTGGTCGACCCGGCCCTGCTCGACCTCGCTGACGACAGTGCCCGGGGCACGGCGGCCTACGCGATCGGGACGGAAGCAACCGCCCTGCCGCACCCGACCCCACTACCGACGCCGTCGGGCTCGTCCACGCCGTCGTCGACGGCGTCGCCCAGCTCCACCCCGTCAAGCACCCCCAGCGCGACCCCCACGAGCGGTCCAGCGGCAGCCGCCCTCGCGGCACGCGTCACCTCCCAGACCTGGCTCAACTCGGTCACGTCGCTGCTCCAGCTCCCGGCGTCCGCCACGTACGCGCTCCCCTACGCGGATCCGGCAGTCGCTCCGCTGGTCGCCACCGGCAACTCGGCTCTGCTCACCGCGGCGGTCGACAGGTCCACGCAGTCGATGACCGCACGCGGTCTCCAAGAGCAACCGGCGGGGGCGCCGAGCAACGGCCGCCTGAGCCAGAGCGAGTGGTCGGCCCTGGCCGCCGGCCAGAACGTGTTCGTGGGCTCGTCGGCCACCTCGTCCGGATCGATGGCCTCGGACAGCCGCACCTTGATCGTCGCCTCGCCGGCGTCGCTGGGCGGGCCCGGGCCGTCCAAGCAGACCTCGGCGCTGAACCTGCGTCAGCGCATCCTGGCCGAGGCCTCTCTCGCCGTCGGCGGCGCCACGACGACCAACCTGACCCTGGTGCTGCCTGCCAGCTGGGACCCCGGGTCGGCCGCAGGCATCAGGGACTTCTTCCCCGACCTGACCCAGCCGTGGATCTCCTTCACGGGTCTGCCCGCGCTCTCCAGCGGAACGGCGGTACTCAGCCGCACCGCGCCGCGAGCAACGCCGCTCCAGCGCGCGAGCATCCAGGCGGCCCTCCGGTTGCGGGCGACTGCGTCGCGGGTGATGAACGTGCTCGCCACAACGCCGAAGGTGACCGACACGCTGGGCCGGCAGTTCGACGCCACCGCGCTGTCGACGGTGTCCTACGCGGCCGCGAGCACGCCGATCCGATACCGGGTGAATGCGACCAGGACCGTCGCCACCCTTGACGGCCTGCTGGGAAGTGTCCGGGTCGAAGGCACGCAGTTCGTCACCCTGTCCGGGTCGAGCGGTGTCATCACGGTCGCCCTCCACAACGGGCTCAACCAGCCGATCCGGGTGGGGCTGCGGCAGACCAACCGAGAGCCTGGCAGCACCGTGTCGGTCGACCCCGTGGCCGCGATCACCCTCGATTCGGGCGAGCGTTCGACACTGCGCGTCAACCTCACGGCTCATCGGGTCAGCGTTCAGGAGGTCACGCTGACTGCCGTCACCGCGAAGGGCGTCCCCTTCGGCACACCGCTGACTTTCACCCTCCGATCAAGCCCGGTCGGCGCGGTCGTGTGGGCGGTCACCATTGCGATCGCACTGGTCCTCACGGTTCTGGTCGCCCGTAGCGTCCGGCGCCGGATCAGGCTGAAGAGGCGGGCCGCATGAGCCGGGCGGGAGCGCGCAGACGGCAGCCGCAGCGATCCATGCTCGGGTCGAGCGCGGTGATGGCCTCGGGGACGATCGTGTCGCGCCTCAGTGGCTTCGTGCGCAACGGCATGCTGGTCGCGGCCATCGGCAACGAGCTGCACGGCGACGTCTTCAACATCGCCAACACGGTGCCGAACATGCTCTACATCCTGCTTGCCGGTGGTGTGTTCAACGCCGTCCTGGTGCCCCAGCTCATCCGGGCGATGAACCACGACCCCGACGGCGGCACCGCCTACACCAACCGCATCATCACGCTCGCCGGCGTCTTCCTGGCCGGTGCCACCGCGCTCCTCGTGGTCGCCGCGCCGTTGGTGATGCGGCTGTTCCTCGACAGCAGCTACTACACGGCCGCATGTGCCTCCCAGCGCGAGGCCGTGATCGTGTTCGCCGAGTACTGCCTCCCCCAGGTCTTCTTCTACGGGATGTTCGTGCTCGTCGGCCAGGTGATGAACTCGCGCGGCAGCTTCGGGCCGATGATGTGGGCGCCCATCGCCAACAACGTCGTCTCGGTAGCCGTTCTGGGTCTGTACCTCGTGGCCTACGGATCGGCGTCGAGCGGGAACTACAGCGGCGGCGAGGAGCTGCTGCTCGGGATCGGGTCGACGCTCGGCATCGCGGCTCAGCTCTTCGTCCTGATGCGGTACCTGCCCCGGACCGGATTCCGGTATCGCCCGCGCTGGGACTTCCGTGGCGCCGGCCTGGGCCACACGCTGCGCCTCGGCATCTGGACCGTGCTCTTCGTGATCGTCAACCAGATCGCCTTCACCGTGGTCGTCCGGATCTCCTCCGCCGGAACGGCGACCGCGGGAACCTGCGGTGGTGCCTCCAACTCGGGCACCGGCTTCACGATCTACTCACTGGCGTACCTGCTGGTGATGGTTCCGCACTCGGTGGTCACGGTCTCGTTCGCGACGGCCGCACTGCCCAAGCTGTCCGGCCAGGCGACCGGGTACCGGTTCTTGGCGCTCGGACGTGAAGTGGGCAGCACGCTGCGCGTCACCTTCGCCGTCATGCTGCCGATGCTCGCCCTCCTCCCGGTGGTGGCGACCGACCTGGCCAACGTCACCTACGGCTACGGCGCCAGCGCGCACACGGCGGACCTGTTCGTGCCCTCGCTGTCGCTGTTCGCGCTCGGCCAGTTCTTCTTCACGATCCACTACCTGATGCTGCGGGGCTTCTATGCCCTCGAGCAGAACCGTCGGGTCTTCTGGATCCAGTGCGTGGTCGCGGGCGTCAACATCGTCGCCGCGATCGCCCTCACGCGGGGGGTGTCGCCCGACCAGATGTCACCTCGCCTCGTGATCGCGTACGCCTTGTCGTACCTAGCCGGTGCCGTCCTCACGACGATCCAGCTGAGGCGCCAGCTCCCCACGCTGGAGGCCGCGGGGCTGGTCCGCTTCGGCGTGCGGCTCGCGATCGCGACCGGCATCGCGACCGGCATCGCCTGGCTTGCCCTGCACGGCATTCACGACGTCATCGGCGGCGCGGGCAAGATCGCCGCGATCACGCGGCTCCTGGTGGTGGGGTTGGTCGACGGGCTTGCGATGCTCGTGGTCGCCCGGGCGATGCGCATCACCGAGATCACCGACATCGTCGCCACCGTCCGGCGAAGAATCGCCCGCTAACTCGCGCGTGTGACGCCTACGATGTGATCGTCTGTTTCGAGGCGAGCACGGGAGGTTGGCGTGGGCATCGGTCCGGGATCGGTTCTCGGCGGCCGCTATCGGATAGATGTCTTGCTGTCCGAGGTGGGCAGCGCCCGCTTCTGGCTCGGCATCGACACTGCCTTGAGCCGCAAGGTCGCCATCCATACGGTTCCGAACACCGACGACCGCGCTCCGTTGCTGGTCGAGGCCGCACGTGACTCAGCGTCCGTGGTCCACGCCAACATCCTCCGCGTGCTCGACTGCACCGTCGAGGACGAGCTGACCTGGGTGGTGAACGAGTGGGGCGAGGGCTCGAGCCTGCACGACCTGGTCGGTAGCGGTCCGCTCCCGTTCGAGCGCGCTGCCTGGCTGTCGCTGGAGGTCGCGTCCGCGATCGCCGAGGCTCACCGAGCCGACGTCGCCCACGGTCGTCTGAACCCTGAGGCCGTGATCGTGACGCGCACCGGCGAGGTCAAACTCATCGGCTTCGCGGTGAACGGAGCGCTGCGAGGTGAGGCGCATCCGATCTCGCGCTACGGCAAGCTGAGCACGTTCGAGGCTGATGTGGTGGACCTCGCCTCCATCCTCTACGTCTCGACCACAGGGCGCTGGCCCGGCTCCTCGCCCAGCTCCATCCCGGCTCCCCCGATGGACATGCACGGCCCGCTGCGACCTCGGCAGGTACGCGCCGGCGTGCCGCGCGACCTCGACGGTCTGTGCCGTCGCGTCCTTCGCGACGAGGGGTTCGACCACTCCCTGCCGATCGAGAGCGCTCACGAGATCTATGCGGCGCTCAGCGACTTCGTCGGAGACCCGGCGCGATGGGCGCCCGGGTCAATCGCCGAGATCCACCACTCGCCCAAGGACGTCACGCTGCCGCATCCCCGACCTTCGGACTCGTGGCTGCACTCCGGGTTGATCCCGGTGATCGACGCGGTCCTCGGCCCCGATACTGGTCCGATGATCACACCCGCACCGGCCGGCCCCGAGCTCGAGCCCGTTCCGCCCGTTCCGACCGAGGGCCTCCTGCGGCCGACGCCGGAGGAGGCCGAGGACGAGGTTCTTCCCGGCACGGATCGGTGGCTTTTCGGCGAGGAACCCGCGCGCCGCGCCAAACCTGCCCACCCGAGCACTGACGTCGCACCGGACGGGAACGCCACCCAGCGGCGTTACGCGAGTGTGCTCGTGGGACTCGCGGTGCTGGTGGCCGTGGTGCTGGCCTTCGTTCTGGGGCTACGGGGCTGATGCAAGACGCTCCCCGCGCGGGAATCTTCGGACCTTAGGATCTGTTGCGTGGTCATGACTTCCGTTCGCAACATCATCGTCATCGGTTCCGGTCCGGCCGGTTACACGGCTGCCGTGTACGCGGCCCGTGCCAATCTCGCGCCTCTGGTGTTCGAGGGCTCCGTGACCGCCGGTGGTGCCCTGATGAACACCACCGAGGTCGAGAACTTTCCCGGCTTCCGCGACGGCATCCAGGGCCCGGCGCTGATGGACGAGATGCGCGCCCAGGCCGAGCGCTTCGGTGCCGAGCTGGTCGCCGACGACGTCGTCGAGGTCGACCTCACCGGCGACATCAAGGTCGTCAAGACAGCGGATGGCGAGTTCCATGCGAAGTCGGTGATCCTGGCGATGGGCTCGGGCTACCGCAAGCTCGGCCTCCCCGACGAGGACCGGCTCTCGGGTCGCGGCGTCAGCTGGTGTGCGACCTGTGACGGCTTCTTCTTCCGCGAGCAGCACATCGCCGTGGTCGGTGGTGGCGACTCGGCGCTCGAGGAGGCGACGTTCCTCTCGCGCTTCGGCTCCAAGGTGACGCTCATCCACCGCCGCGACGAGCTGCGCGGATCCAAGATCATGCAGGACCGCGCGCTGGCCGACCCGAAGATCGAGATCGCCTGGAACTCCGCGGTCGAGTCGCTGTCGGGTGAGGACCAGCTCACGTCGGTCACGCTGCGCGACACGGTCACCGGAGACCTCCGCGAGCTGCCCGCGACCGGTCTGTTCATCGCGATCGGGCACGACCCGCGCTCGGAGCTCATCCGGGGCCAGGTCGATCTCGACGACGAGGGCTACGTGCTCGTCGACGGTCGCAGCACGCGCACCAACCTCACCGGTGTGTTCGCCTGTGGTGACCTCGTGGACCACACGTACCGCCAGGCGATCACGGCGGCCGGCTCCGGCTGCTCGGCCGCCCTGGACGCCGAGCGCTTCCTCGCGGACCTTGAGCACGCGGAGGCCCAGGCCGCTCTCGTGTGAGCGTGTCGGAATGAATGTCGGCGCCGAGGTGTTCAATCACATCGAGAGCCGCCCTCAACTCAACAGCTCAACCATCGCAAGACAGACAGAAGGAATTCGACATGGCTGACCTCCAGGCAGTGACCGACGCGAACTTCGAAGCCGAGGTTCTGAAGTCGGACAAGCCCGTTCTCGTGGACTTCTGGGCTGAGTGGTGCGGTCCGTGCCGCCAGGTCGCCCCGATCCTCGACGAGCTGGCCACCGAGCATGGCGAGAAGATCCGGATCGTCAAGCTGAACGTCGACGAGAACCCGGTCACGCCCTCGCAGTACCGCGTCACGGGCATTCCGGCGCTCAAGGTCTACCAGGGCGGCGAGGTCGTCAAGGAGATCGTCGGCGCCCGCCCCAAGTCGGTGCTCCTGAAGGAACTCGCCGACTTCATCTGACCTCGGAGGTTGAGGAGGCCGAAGGCCGCCTCGAAACCCGTCACGAAACCCCGATTCATCTCCGCTCGGCGGGGTGAGCCGTCCGCACTGCCGGACTTGGCTTGCCCCGCCTTGCTGGTTTCAAGAGTCGCTCAATCGCCGCTTCGAACTCCGAGCGCCAGGTAACGATGCTGCGAAGATCCATCCGCAGCCGCGGATAGCGCTCATGGGGCCGTTGCGTTGCGAATCCGAGCGACAGCAGGAACTCAGCCGGCAGGATGCAATCGCCTTCCCTCCCCTGGATGTCCCCGAAGGCCTCGACCGCACGGAACTCCCCTCGACGGATCAGGTCGCGCGCCATCGCCGGGACCAGGACTCGGCCCAAGCCGGACTCGCGACAGCTGGGCTCCACATGAGCCGCGACGAGAAGGACCGCGTCCGTGCTCACCGGCGCGGTGGCGAACCCGGCTGCAGACGGCACGTAGACGGGCGGCGCCCAGATGATGTGACCCGCGTACTCGCCATCGATGGTGATGATTTGGCCGCACGACCCCCAGTCGTGGAGGACGCCGGCCACCCAGGCGGCCTTCTCGGCACGCTCCTGCCCGCAGACGGCCTTGCGCCGCACGGGATCCAGCTCCCAGAACACACAGGAGCCACAGCGATCCGGGAGTAGTTCCAGATCGTCGACAGTGAGGCGTGAGACCCGCCGAGCCACGGACCGAGTCTATGCGGGGTCAGGCCCGCTTCATCGCGAGGAAGTCGGCGATACGGCCGATCGCCTCGGTCAGGAGATCCACGTCGGGCAGCGTGACGAGCCGGAAGTGGTCGGGCTCGAACCAGTTGAAGCCCGTTCCGTGGGTGACCAGGATCTTCTTGGCCTGGAGCAACTCGATGACGAAGGCCTCGTCATCCACGATCGGGTAGACCTCCGGGTCTAGCCTCGGGAAGCAATAGAGCGCGCCACGCGGCTCGACGCAGGAAACGCCGGGAATCTCGTTGAGCAGCTTGGACGCGAGTTTGGCCTGCTCGTAGAAGCGGCCGCCGGGCCCGATGTACTCGTTGATCGACTGATAGCCGCCGAGAGCCGTCTGGATCGCGTGCTGGGCCGGCACGTTCGCGCACATCCGCATGTTGGCCAGCAGCGTGAGGCCCTCGAGGTAGTCGCTGGCGATGTGACGGGGTCCGGTGACGGCAACCCAACCCGCGCGGGAGCCGCAGACCCGGTAGGCCTTCGACAGGCCGCTGAACGTCAGGCAGAGCACGTCATCGCCGGCGAAGGTCGCGGTGTGGTGGTGAACGGCGTCGTCGAACAGGATCTTCTCGTAGATCTCGTCGCTGAAGAGCACCAGGTCGTGGCGACGGGCGATGTCGGCCAGACCCTTGACCGTGTCGCGGCTGTACACGGCACCCGTGGGGTTGTTGGGGTTGATGATCACCAAGCCGCGCGTGCGATCGGTGATCTTCGATTCGATATCGGCGAGGTCCGGATCCCACCCGTTGCTCTCGTCGCAGCGGTAGTGCACGGGAACGCCCCCGGACAGCGACACCGCTCCGGTCCACAGCGGATAGTCGGGCGCCGGAACGAGCATCTCGTCGCCCTCGTTCAGGAACGCCTGGAGCGTCATCGAGATGAGCTCGGAGACTCCGTTGCCGATAAAGACGTCCTCGACGGCGACATCCTTCAATCCGCGCGACTGGTAGTACTGCGCCACGGCGGTGCGAGCTGAGTAGATGCCGCGCGAATCGGAGTAGCCCTGGGCATCGGGGAGGTTGTGGATGACGTCGGCCAGGATCGCCTCCGGCGCCTCGAAGCCGAACGGCGCCGGGTTGCCGATGTTGAGCTTGAGGATCTTGTGGCCCTCTGCCTCCAGGCGCTGCGCCTCCACCAGGATCGGACCACGGACGTCGTAGCGGACGTGTTGAAGTTTGTCGGCTTGGCGGATGGGACGCATGGGGGCAAGTCTCGCAGGTCCATCTACCGAGGTCTGGTGGTTTTTGGCCGCACAGACGTGACACGATCCTCACGTTCGGTTTCGGTGACCATGGATTTCGCAACCACAGACGGCGGAACGACGTGAGGACTCAGTGATGGACATCAGCTACCCGATCGTGATTGCCGCGGCGAAGACGTGGTTCCGGCTCGGCGACATCAAGATCGACATGACGGGCATCGAGAACATCCCGAAGAAGGGCGGCGTCCTTCTCGCGATGAACCACCTCTCCTACGTCGACTACCTGATGGCGGGCTATCCGGGCGTCGAGCGTGGGCGTCTGACGCGGTTCATGGCCAAGCGCGAGGTGTTCGACCATCCTGTTGGCGGTCCCGTCATGCGCTCCTTCCACCACCTCAGCGTGGACCGCGCGGCCGGCTCCGATTCGATGAACCAGGCCGTCGAGCGGCTGAAGCAGGGTGAGTGCGTCGGAATCTTCCCGGAGGCGACCATCTCGCGGAGCTTCCTGATCAAGGACATCAAGACCGGCTCGGTCCGGATCGCCGCTGATGCCGGCGTGCCACTGGTGCCCGTGGTGCTCTGGGGCACTCAGCGCATCATGACCAAGGGCAAGCCGCGCGACTTCAGTCGCCACAAGACGATCTCGATCGAGGTCGGCGCACCGATGTTCCCCACGGGTGAGGATGCAGTGGCCGAGACCGCCGAGCTCAAGCGGCGCATGGAGGAGATGCTCGACCGCCTGATCCGGAATTATCCGGCCGACGAGCAGCCGCCGGGTGCCTGGTGGGTTCCCAAGGAGTACGGCGGCTCGGCACCGACTCTTCAGGAGGCCGCCGACATGTACGCCGAGGAGCGTCGACTGCGCGCTGAGCGCAAGGCTGCGAAGCAGGATCGCTGAAACCTATAAAGCGACTAGGAGATTTGTCGACAAATCTCCTAGTCGCTTTATTTCTGCCTGTTTACGCTCAGATCGGCCGGTCTGTGCGGTTACGAGGGTCGATCACACCCACGATTCGCTCCAGATCGCCGAGGCTGGCGAACTCGATCGCGATCTTTCCCTTGGTCTTCCCCATGGTGATGCGGACCCGGGTGTCGAGGCGATCCGAGAGCCGGTCGTTGAGGTCGGTGAGGCCCGGAGCGTTCGGTCGCCTGACCCGGGCGCGAGGGGCAGCGTCGTCGCCAACCTCGCCGAGGGCAACGATCTCCTCGAGTGCGCGGACCGAGATCCCCTCAGCGACCACACGGGCCGCCAGCCGGTCCTGCTTGTCGGCGTCGGTGATGCCGAGGAGGGCTCGCGCATGACCCGCGCTGAGCACTCCAGCCGCCACGCGACGCTGCACGGCCGGGGAGAGATTCAGCAGGCGCAGGGTGTTGCTGATCTGGGGGCGGCTCCGACCGATCCGTGACGAGAGCTCCTCCTGCGTGCAGGAGAAGTCGTCGAGCAACTGGCGATAGGCCGCCGCCTCTTCCAGCGGGTTCAACTGCGCACGATGCAGGTTCTCCAGCAAGGCGTCGCGCAGCATGTCCGCGTCTTCGGTCTGGCGGACGATCGCGGGGATGGTGTCCAGACCGGCGATCTGAGTGGCGCGCCATCGCCGCTCACCCATGATCAGCTCGTAGTCCTCCTCACCGGTCTTGCGGACGACGACCGGCTGGAGGAGCCCGATCTCCTTGATGGAGTGGACGAGCTCGGCCAGAGGCTCTTCCTCGAAGACCTGGCGGGGCTGCCGTGCGTTGGGCGTGATCTGCTTGACGGGCAACTCGGCGAAGTACGCCCCCACGGGTACCTGGATGTCGGCGGGCGCCTCCTGGACGTGCGTCGACGCCTTGCCGTGGTGCGCAGGAGGCGCGGGTGGCGTCGGGCGGGTGTCTACCGCGGTGTCGGTGCCGCCGTCAGCGACCGGCGCCGGCGCTGTGGGGATCAACGACCCGAGGCCACGGCCGAGTCCGCGACGCGGTCCACTCCCCTTCTCTGCCTGACTCATACGTCCGCTCCCCTCACTGCGATCTCACGGGCTGCCTCCAGGTAACTCAGCGCACCCGGCGAACCTGGATCGTAGGTGACGACAGACTGACCGTAGCTAGGAGCCTCGGAAACCCGGACAGAGCGCGGGATCGCGGTCTTGAGCACCTGGTCGGCGAAGTGCTCGCGCACCTCGTCCGCGACGCCTGCGGAGAGGCGGGTACGGGCGTCGTACATCGTGATGAGGATGGTCGAAACCTCGAGCGTCGGGTTCAGGTGGGTTCTCACCATCTCGACGGTCTCCAGCAGCTGACCGAGGCCCTCGAGCGCGTAGTACTCAGCCTGGATCGGGATGAGCATCTCGAAGCCGGCAACGAGCGCGTTGAGGGTGAGAAGACCCAGCGATGGCGGGCAGTCGACCAGGACGTAGTCGAACCGCTCCTTGCCGAGATCGCCCTTCTCATCGACCTTCGGGTGCGAGGTGATCGCCTTGCGGAGGCGGCTTTCACGGGAAAGAACGTTCACGAGCTCGATCTCGGCGCCGGCGAGGTCGATGGTGGCGGGAACGACGGCCAGGTTCTCGATCTCCGGGTGTGGCTGCACGGCTTCCTCGAGCGGAATGCCGTCCACCAGGACGTCGTACGTCGACGTCACTCCACGGCGGTGCTCGATCGCCAGTGCCGTGGAAGCGTTGCCCTGAGGATCGAGGTCGATCACCAGGACGCGCTGGCCCCACTGCGCCAGAGCCACGGCCAGGTTGACGGTCGTCGTGGTCTTGCCGACGCCGCCCTTCTGGTTGGCGACGACCATGACACGCGTCTTTTCGGGGCGGGGAAGAGCCTCGGTCGTGGACAGTGATTGCTGCGCGCGGAGCTGTGCGGCCACCTCGCGGGCGAGGGGCGTGTTGTCTTCGGAGTAGGTCAATCCATCCGCAGAGTGCTCGCTAACTTCTTCCGACCGAATGGGGGGTACGGGCGGCAGAACACTCATTGGCGATCCCTTTCTCGATGTTTCACGTGAAACGAGTTCCTGTGGAGAACTCGCCAAAACTGTGGACAAGCACGCTCAGGTTCGCTGGACGCAACGGTGCATAACCTCGTCACCCCAGACTCAACCAGAGATCGCGGCCTTTCGCACGGCGACCAGAGTCACCTGTGGATCGACCACCCCCGAGCCAACTTTCAACACCTCAGAGGTCGTCGCCCCGAGGCGCCGAAGCACCTTGCTCGATGAGGCCAACTCATCTTCCGCCGATGCACCCTTCATCGGCAAGAAGAGGCCGCCAGGTCGTACCAGCGGCATCGACCAGCCCGCGAGTTTTCCCAACTCCGCAACGGCACGAGAGGTCACGACATCGAATGCCGACTTTTGGGTGAATTCCTCGGCTCGCGCACGTTCGACGCGAATGTTGCTCAAGTCGAGCAGCGCGACGCACTCCTCAAGGAACGTCGCACGACGCAGGAGGGGCTCGATCAGGGTGACGTCGAGATCCGGGCGGCGAATGGCGAGTACGACGCCGGGTAGGCCTGCCCCGGAGCCAATGTCCGCAACCTTCAGGTCGGGGGCGATGGCCTCCGAGACGACCGCGCAGTTCAGGATGTGCCGATCCCAGAGGCGCGGGACCTCGCGTGGCCCGATCAGCCCACGGAGAGTGCCCTGATCCGCCAAGAAGTGGGCGTAGCGCACCGCGAGGTCCAGCCGATCACCAAACACCCCCCGCGCCACATCGGGCACGGGGGGTGTTTCACGTGAAACATCGGACATCAGGCTGGAAGGACCACCACGTGCCGGCGCGGCTCCGTGCCCTCAGACTCGGACTGGAGTCCAGCAGCCGCCACGACATCGTGGACGACCTTGCGCTCGAAGGGCGACATCGGCTTCAGCGCGAGGCGCTCGCCGGATTCCTTGACCTGCGCGACGGCCTCCGCTGCCTCGGCCTCGAGCGTGGACTTGATCGCTGCACGGTGGCCCGATACGTCGAGCATGAGCCGCGAGCGCTCGCCCGTCTCGCGATAGACGGCGAGGCGCGTCAGCTCCTGGAGTGCATCGAGCACCTGGCCCTTGTCACCCACGAGCTGCGGCAGATTGGCGCCCACGATCGACACGGTCGCGCGATCGCCTTCGACATCCAGGTCGATGTCGCCATCGAGATCCGCGATCTCCAGCAGTTCCTCGAGGTAGTCCGCCGCGATGTCGCCTTCGCGCTCGAGCTTCGATACCCGATCAGACTTCGTGGACTCTTCCGTCTGCGTTGCCGCTTCGTCCGTCACTTCTCGTCCTCCTTACGGCCGATCCGATTGATTTGCGACGGATTCGCGGGCTTGTTGCCCTGCGTCTTCCGCCGCTGGTTACGACTCTGGTTCTTCGGTTGCTGACGCGTGGCCGGGCGACGATCGGTGCCGACCTCTTCGACTGCGGCAGCTTCCGGCTCCACCGCGACGGTCCTGCCCTTGGCAGCGTCACGCTTCCTCTTCGCCTCGAAAGCAGGCGTTCCAGGCGCGGGGTTGTTGCGGATGACGTAGAACTGCTGGCCCATCGTCCACAGGTTCGAGGTCGTCCAGTAGAGCATCACGCCGACCGGGAAGGCGATGCCACTGACCGCGAACACAACGGGGAGGACGTACAGAAGGATCTTCTGCTGCTGTGCATACGGACCGTTGAGCGCGTCCGCCGGCATGTTCTTGCTCATCAGCTGACGCTGCGTGAGGAACTGGGTCGCGATCATCGCAATGATCAGCACTACCGCAAGGATCTTGATGCTGCCGGCCGCGTCGTGGTCGACGAAGCGCGAGGAGATCTGACCACCGAAGATCTTCGCCTTCTGGAAGCTGTGCGCATCCGAGGCCGAGAGCAGCGCCTTGGCATGTCCCTTAGCCGCCTTCTCGAGCAGCTGGAGCAGCACGATGAAGACCGGCATCTGCACGATCAGAGGGAGACACGACGCGAACGGGTTCGTGCCCGACTCGCGGTAGAGCGCCATCGTCTCCTGAGCGAGACGCTCGCGGTCATGACCGTACTTCTTCTGCAGCTCCTTCATCTTGGGCTGCAGCAGCTGCATGTTGCGCGAGGCCTTGATCTGCTTCACGAACAGCGGAATCAGCGCCGCACGAATGATCACCGTCAGACCGATGATCGACAGGATCCAGGAGGCCGCGGTGTCCTGCCCGACGAGCGCGCCGAACACCTTGTGGCAACCCACCAACACCGCGGAAACCGCGTAGTAGAGCGGTGTCGCAATGAAGTTCCAGATGTTGCTGATGAATCCCACTCAGACTCCCTTGGTGAGTGTGGTCGCGCCAGACCGGCGCGGAGGTACTGGGTCGTATCCGCCCAGCGCCCACGGGTGGCAGCGCAGGAGGCGACGTACAGCGAGCCAACTGCCTCGAATGGAGCCGTGAATAGTCACAGCCTCGAGCGCATAGGCAGAACATGACGGGTGGTAGCGGCAAACCTGGCCGTACATCGGGCTGATCGCAAAGCGATAGGCCTTGAGCAGACCAATGAGAAGGAGACGCATCAGGCCGCCGTTCGATCAAGGAGGCGATCGAGCGAGCGCCCGACTTCGCTGTCCAGAGCCGCGAAATCAACGCCGGCGGCCGGCGCCAAGGCGCGCACCACGAGGAGAGAGCCCACGGGCAGGGCGCCTAGACGCGCAGCAAGGATGGAGCGCAGACGCCGCTTGACCTTGTTCCTCACCACCGCGTTACCGACGGCTTTGGACACAACAAAGCCAACGAGAGCCGGTTGACCCGACTCTCGCGACATGAGGTGCAGCACCAAGGTGCGTCCGCCGACGCGCCGGCCTCCTCGGACCGTCGCGGCGAACAGTGCGCTCTCGGTGAGCCGATGCTCCGCCGGTAGCACGGCGTTCGAGCTCCCGACCTACCTCAGACGGTCAGGCTCTTGCGGCCCTTCGAGCGGCGATTCGACAGAATCGCACGCCCGGCACGCGTACGCATGCGGAGACGGAAGCCGTGCTTCTTGTGGCGACG
>JBQCDC010000110.1:0-11913 GCA_051961575.1 Marmoricola sp. | reverse complement strand
GGCGTCCGAGCGATCTCGTCGAGGTACATGCCGACGCTGTCGCGGCCTTCGATGTCGCTCTCGCGGCGGGCCCTTTTCACGGGGGTGGTGGTGCTCATGCGGGTGCTCCCTTCACCTTGCGCTGTCATACGTACCGACGAGCGGCGAGCCTCGAAAGTTGCATATCCGGCGCGGTTGTTGCTGTTTCACAGGGTGGTCTCAGGGTGGGGTCCGGATCTTTGGAGGGACTTCCTGTCGGCCAGAGCCCTAACCCACTTCGTGGGATGGCCCCCAGGAAGCCCCTCCAAAGATCCTTTACCCGTCTGCGCTGCCTGTAATCCACTCAACAAGCGGGAGGATGGTTCTATGCCGCGCCGCATCGATCTCAATGCTGATCTCGGGGAAGGGGTCACCGACGATGTTGGGTTGCTGGGAGTGGTGACGAGCGCGAACGTGGCTTGCGGGTTCCATGCGGGGGATATGGCGACCATGCGGGTGGTGTGTGAGATCGCTGCTGAGCGTGGAGTGGCTGTTGGGGCTCAGGTGTCGTATCTCGATCGGGACGGATTCGGGCGGCGGGCCATGGAGGTGCCGGCCGCGGTGCTGACCGGATGGGTCGCTGAGCAGGTTCAGGCGCTCTCTGAGATCGCGCTGGGCTGCGGGACGGCCGTGACCTACCTGAAGCCGCATGGGGCTCTCTACAACCGTGTGATCGACGATGCGGCGCAGGCTGAGGCGGTTCTTGAGGGGGCTGGGGAGCTTCCGGTTCTGACCCTCCCGCTCGGGGAGTTTCGCGGCCGCGCGCTGGCGGCTGGCCGGGAGGTGCGGACGGAGGGCTTCCCCGATCGCGGCTATCGCGAGGATGGGCACCTGCTGCCGCGATCGGAGGAGGGTGCGTTGGTCGAGGATCCCGCCGAGATCGCTCGGAACGCCGTGGATCTTGCCGTTCGTGGCATCGACTCCGTCTGCGTCCACGGGGACTCGCCCGGCGCGGTCGCCGCGGCCAGAGGGGTGCGTCAGGCCCTCACCGACGAGGGCTACACGCTCGCGCCCCTCTGGGTCACACCGTGACGGACGCCCTGGTCGCTGAGCCCTACGGGACACGCGCGCTCCTGATCCGGTCCCGACCCGATCAGACGCTCGCCGTTGCCGAGCGCGCCCGCGCGCGGTGGCCGGAGGCGTCGGACGTGGTGCCGGCCGCCGACACCGTGCTCGTCGACGGGATCCTCGACGTGGTCGCAGCCGTGGCCGAGGTGCGCGGCTGGTCCGTGGCCCCGACGTCAACGACCTCGAACCGCCTCGTCGAGCTTCCGACCCGCTACGACGGGCCCGACCTGACTGACGTCGCCACCTTGTGGGGCGTCACGGCCGACCAGGTCGTGGAGATCCACACCAGCCGGTTCTACGTGGTCGCGTTCTGCGGCTTCGCGCCGGGTTTCGCCTATTGCACGGGGCTGCCGCCGGATCGAGCCGTGTCTCGGCGGCCCAACCCGCGCTCGCGGGTGGAGGCGGGATCGGTCGCTCTCGCGGACATCTATACCGGCGTCTACCCGACCGCCTCTCCGGGTGGCTGGCAGGTGATCGGTCGTACCGAGGCGTCGCTGTGGGACCTGAGCCGCGACGAGCCTGCCTTGCTCACTCCGGGTACCGGCGTGAGGTTCATCCCGCAATGAACGGCTTCGAGGTGATCGACGCCGGGCTGCTGACCACGGTTCAGGACCGGGGGAGGGCGGGGTACGCCCATCTGGGTGTTCCCCGATCGGGTGCGCTGGACCAGGGTGCGCTCGCGTTGGCCAACCGACTCGTCGGCAACGACGACGAGAGTGCTGGGCTGGAGACGACCCTGACCGGGTGTGTGCTGCGCGCGCGTGGCACCCAGGTGGTCGCGGTGACCGGCGCGTTCGCGGATGTGGAGGTCGATGATCGAGCCATGCCGTGGGGTATGCGCCTCGTCGTGCCCGACGGTGGCATCCTGCGCGTCGGTCCGGCTCTGCACGGAGCTCGATCGGTCATCGCCGCCGCGGGTGGTTTCGTGCCCGATCCAGTGCTCGGCTCTCGGTCGCGCGACACCCTCAGCGGGACGGGGCCTGCACCCTTGACCGTCGGAGGGTTCGTACCCGTCGGGGAGTCAGACACCTTCGCAGGCGACGAGCAGGCAGAGGTTCCCTATCAGAGGCCGTCACGCCGATTGCGATTGCTCCCAGGGCCGCACGTGGAGTGGATCGATGCGGATCGCCTGTCCGATGCGACTTGGCTCGTGGCGCTCGAATCGAACCGGGTCGGACTTCGCCTGGACGGTCCACCGATCGATCGTCGCGCAGGCGAGATCGCCAGCTTCGGGATGATCGCCGGTGCCGTGCAGCTGCCGCCATCGGGCCAGCCGATCGTGCTCCTGGCGGATCATGCGACCACCGGTGGCTACCCGGTGGTCGCCGTGGTTGTCCCGGAGGACCTCGATGCGTGTGCCCAGTGGCGCCCGGGAGACGAGATCACGACGCGCTGGCGGTGAGCTGCGGGTCGTCGATCGCGAAGGTTCGCACCGGGCCCGGACCGGTCTCGGCGGTCTCGAATCGAACGGTGACCCGGCCCCGTCCGGAACCCCACACCCAGCCAGGACCGAAGTCGGCGTGCTCGACATCCGCACCCGGTGTCCAGCCGATGCGTCGACGACTCGCGAGGTCTGCCGCCTGCTCGACGATGTCGTCGGGGATCTCGTCTGGCTCCTCCTCGGCGGCAGCCGCGAACAGGTCGTCCTGGATCCAGTCGCTGAGGCCTGCGACCCCGACGCCGAGCAGTCGCACTCCGGAGCCGGTGTCGAAATCGGCGATGAGTGAGCGAGCGACCCGGGCGATCGTGGAGGGACTCGCGGTGGGAGCCGGAAGCGTGGTCGAGCGGGTGTGCGTGGAGAAGTCGTAGAGGCGCACCTTCACGCTGATCGTTCGGCCGGAGAGGCCCGACCGCTCGAGGCGCTGCGCGACCTTGGTGGCCTGCCGCGAGATCAGCGCGTCGATCACGCGCAGATCCGCTTGGTCGGTCTCGTAGGTGTCTTCGACGCTCACGGACTTGGCTTCGCGTTCAGCCACCACCGGGCGATCGTCGCGTGCCCACGCCAGTCGTGCGAGCCCCGCCCCCTGGCTGGCGCCGAGGAGCGTGATGAGCTCGTCCTCGGGGGTGGCCTGGAGGTCCCCGATCAGCCGGACGCCGTGTCGGTGGAGCTTGGCCGCCGTCGCCGGGCCGATGCCGGGAATCGCCTCGATCGCCATCGGCGCCAGGATCTCCGCCTCGAGGCCGGGCGCGATGACCACGAGTCCGTCGGGCTTCTCCAGGTCACTGGCGATCTTGGCGAGCAGCTTGGAGGTGGCGATGCCGATGGAGGCGCAGAGTCCGCCGGTGACCTCCGCGATGTCCGCCTTCAGGTCGCGGGCGAACTGATTCAGGTCCGCGATGTCGAAGCTCAGGGCATCTCCCGCTCGTAGGTCGACGAAGGCTTCATCGAGCGACAGCGGCTCGACCAGCGGGCTGATCTCGCGCAGTCGTCCCATGACGGCCCCGCTGGCCTTGCGGTACGCCCCGAAGCGACCGCCCAGATAGGCCGCGTGCGGACAGAGACGGCGTGCCTGCGCCGTCGGCATCGCCGAGTGCACGCCGTAGGCGCGGGCCTCGTAGGACGCGGTGGCGACTACGCCGCGACCGCCGGTTCCGCCCACCACCACGGGTTTTCCGCGCAGAGACGGCTTGTCGCGCTGTTCGACAGCGGCGAAGAACGCGTCCAGATCGAGGTGCAGGATGCTCGCCTCGTCGCGCGTCTCGGCCACCGTCGCATCGTGCCACGGAGGGCCGACACGCTCGTTACGCACAGGTGCTCGAAGGAGGGCTTGTCCACACGGAGCTGGCGCGGGCGGGCGGTCAGGGGAGTCCGGTCTTGAAGCCTCGGCCTCATGACCGCGCCCTACGTCGCCACCGGCCCAGAAGACCTCATCGCGCTCGCGCCCACCGTGCTGCGCTTCGAACCGGAGAACTCGGTGGTGGTGATGACGTTCGGGCGCCCTGGCCGGTCCTTTCACGCGCGGGTGAGCCTGCCGCGTCGAGGGCGGGACCAGGACGAGGTGGCCGACACGATCCTCACCGCGATGAAGAACAATCACCTTCGACAGTGCGCGGTGCTGCTCTACTCCGACGATCGCGACGTCGCGACCTCCCAGGGACGCAAGCTCAACCGGAAGCTGCGCAACGCAGGTATCCGAGTCGCCGATGTCATTCTCGTGTCGGGCGACCGCTACTTCCGGGTGTTGCGCGGCGATGAGGTCGGCACCGCCTTCGACGTCAGCGCGCACCCGTTCACGGCGCGACGCGTCGTCGACGGGGTGATGGTGCACAAGTCGCGCGCTGAGCTGGCCGCCACACTCCTCCCAGAGCCTTCGGAGGAGGAGTCCTGGGGCGCGACCATCGAAGCGGTCCGCGACTGGACTGCACGGGGGAGCGACACGGTCGCCGAAGGGCACTGGCTGCGTTCGACGATCCCCGCGGCGGTCGCGCGTGGATCGTTCTCCGGGGCCGAGTTGCCGCGTGTGCTCGCGGATCTGCTGATTCCCGATCTGAGCGACGTCGCCTGGGCGGAGATCACGCGCGCTGACGCCGAGGCGCAGGTCGCCCTGTGGCGCGACGCGGTCAAGCGCGCACCCGCCGACTATGTCGCCGCCCCGGCCTGCCTGCTCGCTTTCGCTGCCTGGCTTGCGGGAGACGGAGCGTTGGCCTGGTGCGGGCTCGATCGTTGCGGGCCCACCGGACCGCCGATGGCGCGCATGCTGACGGAGCTGCTCGAGGCGGCCGTGCCGCCCGCTCTGTGGCCAGGATTGTCCGCCGAGGAGCTGTCCGCGCTCCGCGGTCCGGCAGCGTGAAACCCACCACCACTACACATGCGAGAGGATTCGATCATGGCGTTGAACATCACCGGTGAACCAGAGGCCGACGCGGCACTCGAGAACCCGTTCGGACTGCTGATCGGCATGGCGCTCGACCAGCAGTTCCCCATGGAGCGTGCCTTCGCGGGTCCGGCCAAGATCTTGGAGCGGTTCGGGAGCTTGGATCCCGCCGCGATCGCCGCTGCGGACCCCGAGGAGTTCGCGGCCATGGCCTCGACGACGCCGGCGATCCATCGGTTCCCCGGCTCGATGGCCGGCAAGATCCAGGCGATCGCCAAGGTGGTCGTCGAGGAGTACGGCGGCGACGCGTCCCGCATCTGGAACGAGGCCCCCGACGGCCCCGGGCTGGTCAAGCGGATGCAGGCGCTGCCCTCGTTCGGCAAGCAGAAGGCCCAGATCTTCACCGCCCTGCTGGCCAAGCAGCTCGACGTCCGGCCCACGGACTGGGAGAAGGCGGTCGGCGACTATGCCCTTGAGGGATATCGTTCCGTCGCCGACGTCGTTGATTCTGTGTCGTTGCAGAAGGTTCGCGAGTACAAGCAGATGAAGAAGGCGGCAGCCAAGAACTCCTAGGAGAGCTGGGTGTGCGCACGACTGCTTTGCAGACGTGTCACAATGGACGACGCGGTTGACAGGCACGGCCTTTGTTGCGCCCCAAAACCGTTTCCAGTTCTCATCTCCCGAGAGGTCGTTCGTGTCCGCGAGCTCCACTTCTGCCAGCAAGGCCACCGCCAAGAAGGCCGCCACCAAGGCGCCCGCCAAGAAGGCGGCTGCTAAGGCTCCCGCCAAGAAGACCGCCGCCAAGAAGGCGGTTGCCGCGCAGGCCAAGAGTGCTGAGGACGTGCAGCGCGAGGTCCAGGCGATCGGTCCCGACGGCAAGAAGGTGCTGGCTGACGTTCCCGACGAGCAGTTCGAGGCCGATGTCGCCAATGACCCTACGATCGAAGAGGACGAGAAGCAGGCGACCTTCATCGTCTCGGCCACGGACGACGCCGACGAGCCTGAGCAGCAGGTCATGGTCGCTGGTGCGACCGCTGACCCGGTCAAGGACTACCTGAAGCAGATCGGTAAGGTCTCCCTCCTCAACGCTGAGATGGAGGTCGAGCTCGCCAAGCGGATCGAGGCCGGCCTGTTCTCGGAGGAGAAGCTGGCCAAGGGCGGGCGCATCGCCGCGAAGACCATCGAAGAGCTCGAGTGGATCGCTGAGGACGGCCGTCGCGCCAAGAACCACCTGCTCGAGGCCAACCTGCGACTCGTCGTCTCGCTGGCCAAGCGCTACACCGGCCGCGGCATGCTGTTCCTCGACCTGATCCAGGAGGGCAACCTGGGTCTGATCCGCGCTGTCGAGAAGTTCGACTACACCAAGGGTTACAAGTTCTCGACCTACGCGACCTGGTGGATCCGTCAGGCCATCACGCGCGCGATGGCCGACCAGGCCCGCACGATCCGCATCCCCGTCCACATGGTCGAGGTCATCAACAAGCTCGCGCGCGTTCAGCGCCAGATGCTGCAGGACCTCGGTCGTGAGCCAACTCCGGAGGAGCTGGCCAAGGAGCTCGACATGACGCCCGAGAAGGTCGTCGAGGTCCAGAAGTACGGTCGTGAGCCCATCTCGCTGCACACCCCGCTCGGCGAGGACGGCGACTCGGAGTTCGGCGACCTCATCGAGGACTCCGAGGCCATCGTGCCGGCGGACGCCGTCAGCTTCACGCTGCTCCAGGAGCAGCTGCACGCTGTCCTCGACACGCTCTCCGAGCGTGAGGCGGGCGTGGTCAGCATGCGCTTCGGTCTCACCGACGGTCAGCCGAAGACCCTCGACGAGATCGGCAAGGTCTACGGCGTGACGCGCGAGCGGATCCGTCAGATCGAGTCCAAGACGATGTCGAAGCGGCGCCACCCGAGCCGCTCGCAGGTGCTTCGCGACTATCTGGACTGACGTCTGACGGCAGAACTGCCGGGTGACCTAGTCGGTGCGGGTCCACTAGGGTCCTCGTCTAACAGTTCTGGCCGAACGGACGGGGATCATCGTGTCCAGACACCTCCGCATCGCTGCAGCCTTCAGTTCGGCCCTGTTACTCGCGGGGTGTGGGGGATCCAGCGTTGGGCCACATGTCGCGGCTGACTACGCCAAACGGGGAGTAGCGCGAATCGCCGCTGACGCGATGGACGCCATGAGGGTCGTTGACTCGATTCACTTCGTTCAGATCTTCAGGTATCGCTCGCCTCGCGGGGTCGAAACGGTGGACTTGGTCGTCAATCGGGCCGGCGAGTGCCGGGGTAGCTTTTCGGCGGCAACCAAGAGGACGTCATTTTCATTTCTTGGCGTCAACGGCCACCTCTACCAGTCGGTGGGGCCCGATTCCGAGCGCGGTCTCTCAGCACGCACGAGGGCGGAGATCGCCCGAAGTGGTGCGAGGTGGATCGAGGTCTTTAGTGGACCGGATCCGGAGGTATGTACGTCCTTCAACGATGTACAAGCATGGGCTCCAGCGCTCACGTCTTCGAAGATTGTGGGTACGACGACGATCAACGGCATACCAGTCGTCGAGCTCTCACGAGTCGGCGGCAGAGCAGGAATGGGAGTCGACACCCTTACCTACGACGTCGCAGCGACCGCGCCGCATTACGTGCTACGCCTCACTGAGGTCGACACACCGCCGGCGGGCATTCCGCGCAACATTGCCGTTGCCGTCACAACCGTGTCGACCATCGATGGCATCAATACCCAGCACCTCGATCTCCACGAGCCGAAGCACGTCTTCAAGCTGCAGTAGCCGTCGCGCTTATCCCCGGCCACTCGCCGCGACGAGTGCCACAGCCCCTGCACAGAGCACGAAGCCCAGGTGTTGGATGCGATGCACCCGCTCGTGCAACAGTGCGACGGCCAGCACGATCGTGACTGCCGGATACAGCGAGACCAGGACCGCGGCGATCGACACCAGACCATGGCTAGTGGCCAGCACGAACCCGATCATGGCGAGCACGGCTAGCACGCCACCCGCGAGCCCGAGGTAGATCGCTGGCTCGCGACCGAATACCTTCGCGCGCATGGCGGTGGCGACAACGACGATCGCCGCAGCGCTGGTCAGGTTCATGATGACCAGCGGCCACCAGCCTGCCGATTCCGGCACATGCCCGAGGCCCACGAATCCGATGCCGAAACCAATGCCAGCGATGACGCCGTCGAGAACACCGGAGCCGCCGAAGGTTGCGCCTTCCTCCTGACTTACGAGCCAGATGCCGGGCAATGCCAATGCGATTCCCGCCCAAGCCAGGAATGGAGGCCGTTCACCACTCAAGGTGGAGACGATCACTGGCAGGGCGGCGGCCGCGACGGCACTGATCGGCGCTACGACGCCGACCCGCCCGGCTGCTAGGCCTCGATACAGAAAGGCCGTGCCTATTCCAGTGCCGAGTCCCGCGAAGGCTGCCCAAGCGAAATGCGACGAGGAGGCGTGGCCCGGCAGTGCGATGGCAACGAGGGCTGCGACGACAGCTCCTCCGGTCGAGCTGACGAAGGCCACAGGCCACGCCGAGGACCTACGGGATGCAACGGCTCCGATGAAGTCAGATACGCCATAGGCGGCGGCACCGAGCAGGCTCCAGAGAATCGCTGTCATCGTGGCAAAAACCTAGCGGCCCCGGTCATCAGACGCGGGGCCGCTGGTACGTGGGGGTGGAGACTCAGTGCTCGCCGTCCGAAGCGGTGGTCGGGGTGTCGGCCAGCTTGCCGGTCTCGTCGTGGAAGGCGACCGCCACCTCGCGGAGCTTGTCGCCGTGCTCGCGGGCGTGGTGCGCGCAGAACAGAAGTTCGCCGCCAGCCTGGAGAAGGACGCGGAGGTAGGCCTGCGCGCCACACCGGTCACAACGGTCGGTGGCGGACAGTTCACTGGTGCTCGGAGCAGTTGCGGTACTCATCGGGCCCTCCTAACTAGGCTTGCTGCAATGCCCAACGATCACGCGGGCCAAACGATTCCCGCAACACTCCGAGACTTTCTTCCGACCCTGCGATGCTGCGCGTACAACGATCTAAGCACGGGCTGCGGACACTTCGTGGGAGATTTCCAACGCTCGGACGTAACGTTTTTCACCTCGGGCGCGCAGAGTCCGCCTTGGGTGTCGGTACCCGTTCGCATCGGTGTCACTCGTTAGATTTGAGGGCGCGTTGCAGACCCGACGCGCGGTCACGGAAGGCTCAGGCACCATCGACAACACCTACAACGCCCAACACCTCCTCGTCCTCGAGGGGTTGGAGGCCGTTCGCAAGCGTCCCGGCATGTACATCGGGTCCACGGACACCCGCGGCCTCATGCACTGCCTCTGGGAGATCATCGACAACGGCGTCGACGAGGCGCTCGCCGGATCGGCGACCAAGGTCGAAGTCGTGCTCCATGATGACGGCTCGGTCGAGGTGCACGACAACGGGCGCGGCATCCCCACCGACAAGGAGCCCAAGACGGGCCTGTCGGGAGTCGAGGTCGTCGCCACCAAGCTGCACGCGGGCGGAAAGTTCGGCGGCGGCTCGTACAACGCCACCGGTGGTCTGCACGGAGTCGGTCTGTCCGTGGTGAACGCGCTGTCGTCGCGCATGGACATCGACGTCGAGCGGTCGCCGTCGGTCCAGGGCATCAGCTTCCAGCGCGGCACCCCGGGTGTCTTCGACGGCGACGGTCCGTCCGCGTCGTTCAAGCCGCAGTCCGGTCTGTCGCGCAAGGGCGGTCGTGTCGCGAAGGGCCGCTCGGGCACGCGCATTCGCTTCTGGCCCGACAAGCAGATCTTCACGCGCGACGCTAAGTTCGAGATCGACGGCCTGATCGGGCGCGCACGCCAAACGTCTTTCATCGTGCCGGGCCTTGAGATCGTCATCGACGATCGGCGCGGCCCCGAGCCGCATGTCGAGTCGTTTCTGCACAAGGGCGGCATCTCCGAGTTCGTCGAGTTCCTGAGCTCGGGGGAGCCGGTGACCGAGGTGCTGCGCCTCCAGGGCGAGGACACCTTCACCGAGACCGTTCCGGTGCTCGACGAGAAGGGCCACATGACGCCCCAGGACGTCGAGCGGACGCTCGTGGTCGACATCGCCTGCCGCTGGGTCAACGGCTATGACACCGAGGTGAAGTCCTTCGTCAACGTGATCGCGACGCCCAAGGGCGGCACGCACGTGGTCGGCTTCGAGGGCGCGCTGACCAAGACCTTCAACGACGCCATGCGGGCGGCGAAGGTGCTCAAGGTCAACGACGCCGACGTGGTCAAGGACGACGTGCTCGAGGGGCTGACCGCGGTCGTCACGGTTCGGCTGGCGGAGCCGCAGTTCGAGGGTCAGACCAAGGAGGTCCTCGGCACCCCGGCGGCGCGCACGGTCGTTCGCAAGGTCGTGGCGGCTGAGCTGAAGGCGTTCCTCACCTCGACCAAGGCGGCCGACAAGCGGCAGTCCAAGCTCCTCATGGAGAAGGTCGCCGGCGCGGCCAAGTCACGTCTGGCGGCCCGCGAGCGCCGTGACAACCAGCGCCGCAAGAACGCACTCGAGTCGTCCGCCCTGCCCGCCAAGCTCGCGGACTGCCGCTCAAACGACGTGGATCGCTCCGAGCTCTTCATCGTCGAGGGGGACTCGGCGCTCGGTACGGCCAAGCTCGCACGCAACTCCGAGTTCCAGGCGCTGCTGCCGATCCGGGGCAAGATCCTCAACGTCCAGAAGGCGACGGTCGCGGACGTGCTGAAGAACGCCGAGTGCTCGTCGATCATTCAGGTGGTGGGTGCGGGCTCCGGCCGCACCTTCGACATCGATGCAGCCCGCTACGGCCGCATCATCTTCATGGCCGACGCGGACTCGGACGGCGCGCACATCCGCTGCCTGCTGGCCACGCTCTTCTTCAAGTACATGCCGGACCTGGTGGCCGCGGGCCGCGTGTACACCGCCGTGCCGCCGTTGCACCGCATCGAGCTGTCCAACCCCAAGAAGGGCATGGACAAGTACATCTACACGTACTCCGACCCCGAGCTGCAGCGGAAGCTCGCCGAGCTGACCAAGAAGGGCATGCGCTGGAAGGACCCGGTGCAGCGCTACAAGGGTCTGGGCGAGATGGACGCTCATCAGTTGGCGGAGACCACCATGGACCCGCGGCGGCGGACGCTGCGCAAGCTCACCGTGGATGACGCCGAGGCCGCGTCGAGTGTGTTCGAGTTGCTCATGGGTTCCGAGGTCGCGCCTCGCAAGGAGTTCATCGTCGCCGGTGCGTACGAGGTCGACGCGGACGCGATCGACGCGTAAGAGCCGATGAACGACGAGGCGGGGGTCGGGCGTCGCGGGGTGCTGTTTGGTGCGGCCGCCGTGCTCGCCGGAGGAGTGGGTCTTTTCGAGCTCGTCGATCAGGGCGTCCTGCCGGGCCAACATCGCCTGCATGCCTTGTTGGGCGAGGACGGTCCCGCTGGGAACATTCCCGACGTGGCGACGGGCTCGATCGATCGGGGCACCACTCAGGGTGTCCCGTGGGCGTTGTGTCATCCGAGGCGCAGCGCGGGCTCCCCGCGGCTCGTCGTCGCACTCGGTGGGCGGGATGCCAGCATCGACGACGCGCTCGACACCATCGGCTTGGCTCGCTTCCTCGCCGCGAGTGGGGCGAACCTTGCCCTGCTGATCGTCGACGGTGGCTCGAGCTACTACCACCGGCGGCGGGACGGGTCCGACGTCAGCGCCGTTGTCGCGGATCAGCTGGTTCCGATGGCCCATCAGCGGGGGATCGACACGGGCAGACTGGCCTTCTACGGGTGGTCCATGGGTGGCTACGGCGCTCTGCTCATGGCGACTGAGCGGCGCCGGCGCGGGCTCCCGGTTGCCGCCGTAGCGGCGAGCAGTGCCGCCCTCTGGAGAAACCCAGGCGACAGCGCTGCTGGAGCCTTCGACGACGCGGCCGACTTCGAACGCAACGACGTGTTCCAGCGCATTTCAGACCTGCGAGGGATACCGCTGCGGATCGACTGCGGCCTCGATGATCCGTTCTACGACTCCGACAAGCGA
>JBQCDC010000109.1:0-4144 GCA_051961575.1 Marmoricola sp. | reverse complement strand
GAGGCGGACGGTGAGAAGCAGGGCGCACCTCAGGACTTCGCGATCTGCCTGACCAACCGGATCATCGGCCGCTTCGGGATGGCGGCGCTGAGCTCTGCGGAGCCGAGCGCGGCGGAGCAGCGGGAGATCCGCCGGATGGCGCTGGCCTGTCGGAACGGGTGACGCGCTATCCGATGCGGTCGCGGATCACGCAGCCCTGCTGGTGATCGTTGATGAGGCCCATCGCTTGGATGAACGCGTAGGCCGTGGTCGGGCCTACGAACCGCCAACCGCGCTTCTTGAGGTCCTTGGCCATGGCGACGGCGGATTGCTGTCCGTCGGCGTCGGACGCCGGCCTGAAGCTCCAGAAGTAGTCGCTGAGGGAGCCCTCGTTTTCCGTCAGCTCGACCGCGCGACCGGCATTGTTGATGACCGCCTCGATCTTGCCACGGTGACGCACGATGCCGGCGTCCTGGAGCAGCCGTTCGACGTCGGCCTCGGTGTAGTCGGCAACCAGTCGGAAGTCGAAGCCGTCGAACGCGGCGCGGAAGTTCTCGCGCTTGTCGAGGATCGTGCGCCAGCTCAGGCCCGACTGAAAACCCTCGAGGCTGACCTTCTCGAAGAGGCGCTGATCGTTGCGGACCGGGAAGCCCCACTCAGTGTCGTGGTAGGCAAGCTCGCTGGCGGACCCGCCAGCCCAGCCGCAGCGGAGGTCGCCGTCGGGGGCGAGGTAGAGGTTCTCGGTCACGCCTCGACCCTAGGACGGCCTGCCGACACCTCTTAGATCTGCTCCTCGGCGACGCGCTCGGTGAGTGCCTCGGCGTACTCCTCGGCCTCGGAGCGGATCCGGCGGAGGAAAGACTTGGTGCGCTCGTGCTGCGGGGTGTTGAAGACCTCCTGGGGAGGACCCTGCTCCACGACGACGCCGCCATCCATGAAGACGACCTCGTCCGCGACGTCGCGCGCGAAGCCCATCTCGTGCGTCACGACGATCATCGTCATGCCCGCCTTGGCGAGCTCGCGCATGACATTGAGGACTTCGCCGACGAGCTCGGGGTCCAGCGCTGAGGTCGGCTCGTCGAAGAGCATCAGCTTGGGGTCCATGGCCAATGCACGGGCGATCGCGACGCGCTGTTGCTGGCCACCGGAGAGCTGCGCGGGGTAGTGGTCGCAGCGGTCGCCGAGGCCGACGCGGTTCAGAAGTTCGAGGCCGCGCTCGCGGGCCTTTGCCTTACTGATCTTCTTGACCTTGATCGGCGCTTCCATGACGTTCTCGAGGGCCGTCATGTGCGGGAAGAGGTTGAAGCGCTGGAAGACCATGCCGATCTCGCGACGCTGGGCCGCGATCTGCTTGTCGGTGAGGCGGTGAAGCTTGCCGTTGCGGTTCTCATAGCCCGCGAGGTCGCCATCGACCCAAATGCGACCGGCCTGAATGTCCTCGAGTTGATTGATGCAGCGCAAAAAGGTGGTTTTGCCGGATCCGGACGGCCCGAGCAAGCAGACGACCTCACCTGGGCGAACCTCGAGGTCGATCCCCTTGAGGACTTCGTTGCCGTGGAAGCTCTTGTGCACGTTGCGCGCGCGCACCAGTGGCTCTGCGCCGGTCATCGGTTGTCACCCACCATCCCATTGATGCCGAGCATCTTCGCCCTGATGGCCTGGAACCTGCGGTCCGGTTTCTTGGAGCCGAACCCCCGACCAAAGTGGCGCTCGATGTGCATCTGGCCGAACATCAGCACACTGCAGATGATCAGGTACCAGATCATCGCCGCAACCTCGACGGCGAAGATCTTGTAGGTGCTGTTTCCAATGGCCTGGAGCTGGAAGAAGAGCTCCGTAGTCACCGGCAAAGCAGCCATCAGCGTGGTGTCTTTGGTCATGCCGATGAATTCGTTCCCCGTCGGAGGCACGATGACTCGCATTGCCTGGGGAAGCACGATGCGCCGCATGGACAGGCGACGCGACATCCCGAGCGCACAGGCGGCCTCGTCCTGTCCATTGTCAACGGAGAGAATGCCGGCCCGTGCGATCTCTGCCATATACGCGGCCTCGGAGAGGCCGAGCCCGATGATGCCGCCCAGCACACCGGTGAAAACCTGGTTGGCGTTGAGGTGGAAGAGGGCCAGATCGCCGTGCATTCCGAAGGCGCTCATGATCTGGGGACCGAACGGTACCCCGATCCCGAGCCCGTTCGGCAGTGGGAACAGAATTCCGAGCTGGCCCATGATCGCGATCAGCACGTAGCGCGGTATTGCCCGGAAGAACCAGACGTAGACCCAAGCTACGGACGTGAGGACCTTGTTCTCGCTCAACCGCATGATCGCAAGAAGGATCCCTAGAACAACACCGAGCGCCATGGCTCCCACTGAGCCGACGATCGTGCCGAGAAGCAAGCCCTTCAGCACAGGACTCTGAATCATCGCCTGGAAGATGAAGTTCCAGTCGAAGGCGCTGTTCGTGGTCAGCAGATGAATGAGCTTGGCCGTCAGGATCAGGAGGACCACCACCGCGACCCAACGCCACGGGTGCCTCACTGGTACGGCCTTGATCGGGCCGTAGTCCTCCTGATCCTGAACAGTCATGTCAGTTTCCTCAGCTAGCCGGCACGATGGTCTGGTTGACCTCGAACGTGCTGATCGCGCCCTTCTCCACAGCCCACGGAGTGAGCGCAGACAGGTACCCTCCGTTGGCCTGCAGAACCCTCAGCGCCGAGGCGATGGCTTGGGCCAACTGCGTGTTGGCCTTGGCGATCACGTAGCCGTACGGCGCCGTTCCGTAGATCGGACCGACCTGCTGCAGCTTCCCGCCAGATTGCTTGATCGCATAGGACGTCACGGGTGAATCCGCCGACATGGCATCCGCTCGACCAGCGATGACCTCAGCCGTGACCTGCGACTGCTTGTCGTAGGACAGGACATTGATGGCCTTCTTCCCCGCCTTCGTGCAGGCAGCGCTTCGCGTCTGGACATCGGCCTGCTCGACAGTCGCCGTCTGGACCGCGACCGTCAGTCCGCAGGCGTTGTTGATGTCGATCTTCTTCGGGTTGCCCGCCGGCGCGGCCCAGGACTCGCCTGCGCTGTAGTAGCTGACCATGTTCACCTGCTTCTCGCGCTTCCGCGTGACGGTGAACGAGGAGACGCCGACGTCATACTTGCCGCTGGAGACACCGGTGATGATCGTGCCGAAGATCGCGTTCTGGAACGTCACCTTGAGTCCAAGGGTGGCGGCAACCTTCTTGAAGAGGTCGATGTCGAAGCCCTGGATGGTGCTGCCGTCAGACGCGAGGATCTCGGACGGCGCATAGCTGGCGTCAGTGCCAACCGTCAGCGTGCCCTTCGCCTTGATCGCGGCCGGAACCAGAGCGGCCGACGCGGCGTCGACCTTGACCGTTCCTGTCGGCGCTGAGGATGGCCCGTTGTTGGTGCTCAGCGAGTTGGATCCACAAGCCGCAAGGGCAAGGGAGGCGGCCGCAAGTCCTGCGACTGCGATGGGAGTTCGGCGCATCTACTTCCTCATTTCCTTTGTTTCTTGTTCCCTGCGACTAGCGGACTGATCCTGTCACTCCAACTGGCCCGCGTCACGGTTCCTCACGCTGAAGGACCGGTGTGGCGGACACGGCTTTACCTGCTTCGACCGTGAACGCCACCAAAGGAACGCCGGGGCGATAGGCCAGATGGACATAGGACGGGGCATCAAGGGCGACGAAATCTGCTCGCGCTCCCGGGACCAAAAAGCCCACATCCTCACGGCGTAAGGCCTTTGCGCCGCCAGCCGTTGCCGCCCACAATGCCTGGGCCGGAGTCATGAACATGTCACGCACCCCAACGGCGATGCAGAACGGCATCGAGCTGGTGAAGCACGAACCCGGATTGCAGTCGGAGGCGAACGCGACGGTGACGCCGGCGTCGATGAAGCGGCGGGCGTCGGGGTACGGCGAGCGGGTGCTGAACTCGACGCCGGGCAGCAGCGTGGCCACCGTGCCGGACTCGACCAGGGCCGCGACGTCGGCGTCGTCGAGGTGGGTGCAGTGGTCGACCGCGGCCAGCCCGAGCTCGCAGGCCAGGCGCACGCCGGGCCCGGGGCCGAGCTGGTTGGCGTGCAGCCGCCCGCGCAGGCCGGCCGCGAACCCCGCCTCCAGCACCTCCCGTGACTGGTCGGCGTCGAA
>JBQCDC010000108.1:0-4406 GCA_051961575.1 Marmoricola sp. | reverse complement strand
TGCCACGCGCGGCTGCGGTCCTCATGACGCGGAGTGCGATCTCGCCTCGGTTGGCGATGAGAAGCGTGTTCACCACTACATCCTGAAGATTCCGTAGGAGGGCTCCGGGATCGGCGCATTCGCGGCGATCTCCAGGCCCATGCCGACGACCCGACGAGTGTCACGCGGATCGATGATGCCGTCGTCCCAGAGGCGCGCGGTCGAGTAGTACGGCGAGCCCTGCTGCTCGTACTGCTCGCGGATCGGCGCCTTGAACGCCTCGACCTCCTCCGGTGTGTTCAGGTCGCTGCGCACGGTGGCGAGGACCGACGCCGCCTGCTCACCACCCATCACCGAGATCCGCGCGTTGGGCCACATCCAGAGGAAGCGCGGGTCGTAGGCCCGACCACACATGCCGTAGTTGCCAGCGCCGTAGGAGCCTCCGATGACGACCGTGAACTTCGGGACCACGGAGCACGCCACCGCCGTCACGAGCTTGGCGCCGTCGCGGGCGATGCCGTTGTTCTCGTACTCGCGACCGACCATGAAGCCCGAGATGTTCTGCAGGAACAGCAGCGGGATCTTGCGCTGGTTGCAGAGCTCGACGAAGTGCGCGCCCTTGAGCGAGGACTCGCTGAACAGGATGCCGTTGTTGGCCACGATGCCGACCTTGCGGCCGTAGATCTCGGCGAAGCCGCAGACCAGGGTCTCGCCGTAGAGCCGCTTGAACTCGTGGAACCGGCTGCCGTCGACGATCCGGTCGATGACCTCACGGACGTCGTAGGGCTGGCGGGGGTCGGTGGGGACCACGTCCAGCAGCGAGTCCGCATCGAAGCTCGGCTCCTCGTACTCGCCCCCACCGGAGATTGAGGAGCCGCGAAGCGGCGTCACGAAACCGGGCTCCGGCAACGTCGCCACGATCGACCGAACGATCGCCAACGCATGCGCATCGTCGTCGGCAAGGTGATCCACCACTCCCGACTTGCGCGCATGCACCTCACCGCCGCCGAGCTCCTCGGCCGTGACCACCTCACCCGTGGCGGCCTTCACCAGCGGCGGACCACCCAGGAAGATCGTGCCCTGGTTCTTCACGATGACGGTCTCATCCGACATCGCCGGCACGTACGCCCCGCCGGCGGTGCAGGAACCCATCACGGCCGCGATCTGGGCGATCCCGCGTGCCGACATGTTCGCCTGGTTGAAGAAGATCCGGCCGAAGTCGTCCTTGTCGGGGAACACCTCGTCCTGCAACGGCAGGAAGGCGCCACCCGAGTCGACCAGATAGATGCACGGCAGGTTGTTCTCCGCCGCGATCTCCTGCGCGCGCAGGTGCTTCTTGACCGTGAGCGGGTAGTAGGTGCCGCCCTTGACGGTCGCGTCGTTGGCCACGATCAGGCAGAGACGACCGCTGACCTTCCCGATCCCCCCGACGACGCTGGCGGAAGGAACCGCGAAGTCGTCAGTGTCATCGGGGGCATACATGCCGTAGGCCGCGAGCGGGCTGAGCTCGAGGAAGGGGCTTCCTGGATCCAGCAGGGTGTCGACGCGGTCACGAGCGAGCAGCTTTCCGCGGGCGATGTGGTTCTCCCGGGAGCGCTCCGGCCCGCCCTGTCGGGCTCGGGCCAAGCGCTCTTCCAGCTGCGCGACAAGCTCACGCATGGTCGGCTTCTGCGACACCGCGTCTCCTTCGTTCGGGCTCGCACGGTTAGTTAACGATCATTAACCGAGATGGTAGACGGAAATCTGATGGCCTGTCGACGGGCTAAGGTATCCCCCGTGGAACGACGCGAACAGATCATGGCGACCGCTGCCGTTCTGTTCGCCCGCGACGGCTACCACGGCGTTTCGGTGAACGATCTCGGCGCGGCCTGTGGCATCACCGGCCCCGCGATCTATAAGCACTTCCGTGGCAAGCAGGCCATCCTCTCGACGATGCTTCTCAGTATCAGCGAGGAGCTCCTCACCGAGGGCCGGCGCCGCGTACGCGAGGCGACCGACGACAAGCAGGCTCTGGAAGCGCTTGTTGATTGGCATGTGACGTTCGCGCTGAACCACCGTGCCATCATCGTCGTCCAGGACCGCGACTGGTCGGCGCTGCCGGTCGAGTCGCGCGAGAAGGTGCGCGAGACCCAGCGCAAGTACGTCGAGCTTTGGGTCAAGGTGCTGCGGACACTGCACGACGGCCTAGCCCCCAAGCCCGCGCGGGCGATGGCGCACGCTGCGTTCGGATTGATCAACTCGACCCCGCACAGCGCCCTGCTTCCCGAGGACCAGATGCACCCGGTGCTGGTGCGGATGGCGCTCGGCGCACTGCTCGCCTGAGGGACTCCCCAGACTCTTGCCTGGGCACTCTGTCGTCGCGCCCCAGCCTCGTCAAGCGCCCATTCATGCAGTACATAAACCGGCAGAATTCCCTTGAAAATTGGGGGAGATCGACCTTTCCGGATCCCTAGGCAGAGGGGTCGAATGTCCCCTACATTCACTGCCAGCATCGTGAAATCCCGGATGCGTCCCCCACCGGGTCGAGGCCCCGATCGGGCCCGTCCCGAGTATCTGAGAGTAGGTACCCACCTTGAAAGCAATGAAGATTCTCGCGGCCGCCAGCGCGCTTGCCGTGACGACGCTTTCGGCGTCGCCCGCACTCGCCAGCAGTGGCAATGAAATGCCCAACAACGGCCGCGCGATGAGCACGCTGCATGCCGCCCCGCAGAGCAAGGTCGCGGGCAACAGTTCGGTGGCCGCGGAGCCGATGACCTACCACGGCGGTCAGATCCAGACCGCGACCCGCGTCTACGTCGTCTTCTACGGCAGCCAGTGGGGATCCGCCGGGACCAACGGCCTGCCGACCAATGACCCCTCCGGTGAGGCGCCGCTCTACACCAAGTTCATCTCGAACCTCTACGGCGCGAGCGACAACTGGTCGACTTCCACGACGCAGTACTGCTCCGGGGTCGCGGTGGGCACGGTCAACTGCGGTACCGCGGGCACCCATGTCGTGCACCCGGCCGCGAGCCCCCTCGCGGGAACCTGGGTCGACAACGGCGTGAAGGCACCCAGCCGACCTAGCAACTCCGCCCTCGCGGCCGAGGCAGCCCGGGCCGGCGCGCACTTCGGCGTCGGTGGCGTCAACGTGCAGATCATCGTGGCCTCGCCGCACGGCGTGACTCCGTCCGGATTCGGTACCCAGTACTGCGCCTGGCACAGCAACACCACGATCAACGGTCAGGACACCACCTACACGAACCTGCCCTACATTCCCGATGCGGGCGCGAGCTGCGGCTCGGGCTACGTCTCGGTCGGAACCTCGGGCGTCAGCTCCACGACCGAGGGCGTCACGATCGTGGGCGGCCACGAGTACGCCGAGACCGTCACGGACCCACTGCCCGGCACCACGGAGGCGTGGCGCGACGACGCCGACAACACGACCGGCGGTGAGAACGGCGACAAGTGCGCTTGGTCGTACGGCAAGTCGGGAATCGTCAGCCTGAACGGAAGCAACTTCGCCGTCCAGGGTCTGTACAGCAACAACAAGAACGGGACCGGCGGATGCGACCTGTACTACAACTCCGCAACCGATCAGGGCTGACCCAGCCTCGATGATCCTGTTCGCCTCGAGGTGGTGGCGTTTCGCGGCGCTCGCGGGCGCCACCACCTCGCTCCTTCTGACGACGGGCTGCGGTGCTCAGAGCCCCACCACTTCTCGATGTGCTCCGCTGCCGGCGAGCGACGTGCCTCCGATGCAGAAGGCCCTGACTCAAAGCGACACCGGTCGTTACTGCGCGACGCCGGGGACCACCATCCTGATCGTGCTCAAGGCCAAGGACTACTCGCCTTCTTCCACCTGGGCGCAGCCGGCGTGGGCGGGGCCCGATGGCGGGGCCCGCTGGATCAGTCCACCCCTGACGCCGTTGCGCGGGAGCACGGTGGCTGCCATCGCGCTCACGGCGCAGGGGACCTACCGACTCACGTCGAACGCGGGGTCGGCGACGTGGCTGGTGACGGTGACTGTCTCGTCCAAATAGTCCCGGTGGCCTGATCCGGCTCTGTCGGACGGCGGCCTCTCGGGCGTACGCTTCCGAAGGAGCTCGCGGGGTCGCGGCTCGTCTTCTCGGAGGGACGGGCACTATGCCAGTCATCAGCAGTCTTCGATCACGTATGGCGTCGGCCCTTGCGGTGGTGCCCCTGGTCCTGACCTTGGCCCCCACGGCTACGGCGGTCCCCGGTCTGAGCCACGGGCCGATGAAACGCGACTCCTCGTCCACCAGCTCGAACTGGTCGGGCTACGCCACCACGATGGGTCCCTTCACGTCGGTCTCGGCCTCTTGGACGCAACCGACTGTCAACTGCGCGGCGACCGGCAAGAAGAGTGCCTACTCGTCGTTCTGGGTCGGCATCGACGGCGACGGGAGCAGCACGGTCGAGCAGAC
>JBQCDC010000107.1:0-11259 GCA_051961575.1 Marmoricola sp. | reverse complement strand
TCGCACCGGTCAGCCGCACGCGCAGATCCACACCAAGCTCCGCAAGGAATGCGGCGGTCCGGCCACTGCGGCTGCCTCAGCGAAGCAACTGCAGGACCGGATCGACCGCCTGCGCGACTGGGCCGCGCGCCCGAGCGCCTGAACGGAGGTTGAGGAGCGCCGAAGGCGCGTTACGAAACCCCTCCGGCTAGTCCAGGTCTCCGACCAGGACGGCCTCGGCCTCTTCCTCGCTGTGCGCCGGAACCTGGTGCTTCACCTTCTTCAGCGCGGGTGCGCCGACCAGCATCACGGCTGCCGCGACAGCGACGGCCGCCGCGCCGAACCAGAACGGCGAGTGCGGGTACAGGGCGTGCTCGTGCTCGGCCAGCTTCATGGCGATGTACGGGCCGACGGCGCCGCCGGTGAAGCGGACGAACGAGTACGCGGCCGACGCGATCGGACGATCGACGGGCGCCGAGCCCATGACGGCTTCGGTGATCAGCGTGTTGTTGTTCCCGATGAACGCGCCCGAGGCGATGATGCCGGCGATCACCACGGCCTTGTGGTCGGTCCAGATCGCCACGACGGCCATGTCGAGAGCGAAGAGCACGAGTGTGCCGATGATGGCGGGCACGGTACCGACGAGGCGCTGGATGCGTGGTGCGACGAACACGGACACGAAGGCCAGCAGGACGCCCCATCCGAAGAAGATCCATCCGATCTCCATCACCCCGGCACTCGGCAGTGCGAACGGGCCGGCGGCCAGGATCGTGAAGAAACCGATGTTGTAGAAGATCGAGGTGATCGCGATCATCAGCAGAGCGGGGTGCCGCAGTGCCTTGATCGGCTCGCCCAGCGAGATCTTGCGCTCCGGAGCGGGCGTCTTCGGCAGGAAGACCGCCGTGGCCACCAGTGCGATGAGCATCAGCACGGAGACTCCGAAGAACGGGTAGCGCCACTTGTGCTCGCCCAGCAGCCCGCCGACGAGCGGGCCGGCGGCGATGCCGAACCCGAGGGCAGCTTCGAACAGGATGATCGCCTGCGCGACGGAGCCGCGCGCGGAGACGACGATCGTCGAGAGGGCAGTCGCGACGAAGAGCGCGTTGCCGAGTCCCCAACCTGCGCGGAAGCCGACGATCTCACCGATCGAGTTCGAGGAGCCGGCGAGCGCGGCGAACACGATCACCAGCGCGAGACCCGCCATCAACGTGCGCTTGGCGCCGATGCGGCTGGAGACGAAGCCCGTCACCAGCATCGCGATACCCATGATCGCCATGTAGCTCGTGAAGAGCAGAGAAACCTTGCTGCCTGCCTCGGCGGGGTTGGTGACGAGGGCGGCAGCAATGGACTTCAGGATCGGGTCGACGAGTCCGATGCCCATGAATGCGACGACGCAGGCGAAGGCGACTGCCCACACGGCGCGCGGTTGTTTCAGCAAGGAAATCCCTTCTTTCAGTTACTCGGAGGTTGAGGAGCCGCCGGAGGCGGCGTCACGAAACTTCGGTTTCGACGATCCGCTGGATGACGGATGCGGCAGTGGCGAGGTCCTCGGGAGTGATCCCGGCGCGCTCGGCGCGGTTGAGGATGAACTCGGCGTTCTGCGCGCGCGCCTGGCGAAGCTCGTCTCGCCCGGCATCGGTGAGCGATACCAGCGAGGATCGGGCGTCAGCGGGATTCGGCTCGCGTCGCAGCCAGCCGCGCTCGGTCATTCCGTTGACTAGGCCGGTCATGGTGGGTTGGGAGACCTGGTCGGTGATGGCCAGATCCTTGATGGTGGCCGGGCCGTACTGGTCGACCAGGCTGAGCAGCCGCACACTTGCCGCCGGGATCTGGTGGCTGTTGCGGCGCACGATGCGAATCAGGCGGGATACCTGAAGGACCAGCGCAGCGCTGGCGTCGAGGGAGTCGGAGCGGGTCACGTCTCCAATATAGATAGGAAACCTATCTAAATCAAGTCGAGATCGACTCCGCTGTCCAGCGCGAGACCCCGCATGGCGTGCCAGATGAAGTCGGCGAGGTAAGAGGCGGCGACCGAGCGGCTGATCGTGCGGCGTCGCAGCCACCACTCACCTTGAGCGAGGCCCAGGCCGACGATGCCGTGCGCCCACGGCTCCGCACCGCCGGTGTCAACGCCCAGTGAGCGCAGGATGTCGTTGAGTCGGCGCGCCACGGAAGCGGCGATCAGCTCCTTGCCGTCGTGCAGCGGATCGGTGTTCGTGCGATGCTCGACGAGGAGGAAGAAGACCTGGGGATGGTTCTCGATCAGGGTCAGGTAGTCCTCGCAGCCCTTGTTGATCTTCTGCCGGATGGTGGCGTTGCCGCTCAGCGTTGCGCGCAGCGTGCGCAACACCTCGTCGGCGCCCCAGTGCCCCACGGCGCGATACAGATCGTTCTTGTCCTCGAAGTACCGGTAGAGCACCGGCTTGGTCACGCCGGCGGCCCGCGCCATCTCGGCGATCCCGGCCGATGGTCCGTACTGATCGATCGCCGCGACGGCGGCCGCGACCAGTTCGGCTCGCCTGGTCTCACGGTGATCGTGCCAGCGCTCAGAACGTCGATCGGGCTTGTCGGTCCGAACCTCGGGCGCGTCGCTCATATCCTCACTGTATGAGTCGCGACGCCCGCCAGACCTGGATTGCGTTCCTACGGGCGGTCAACGTCGGTGGGCGCAAGTACCCGATGGCTGAGCTGCGTCAGGTGCTGACGAAGGCCGGCTACGAGGACGTCGAGACGCACATCCAGACCGGAAACATCCGCCTCGTCGCGGCCGTGAACCGCCGCGATCTCGAAGCTGAGCTCGAGGCGTTGTTCCTTGCCGATCGCGGGTTCGAGGTCCTCACGATCGTCTTCACCCCTGAGGAGCTGGTGGCGATCGCCCAGGAGGCGGACCGTGTGATCGCTGAGTTCGGGGAGCCCGCCCACGGCCACTACGTCGAGCTGATGCGTGAGGAGCCATCGCCCGAGAACCGCAGGATCATCGAGGGTCGGACCTCCGACACCCAACGGTTCATCGTGCGTGGTCGCACCATTCACTACCTCTCCGATATCTCGATGGCGGACGTCAAGGCGCCCCCTGCGGCGGTGCGCGCGGCCTACGGCGTTTCGACCAATCGCAACGCGAAAGTCATTCGCGCCCTTGCCGCCAAGTGGGGGCCGACGTCCTAGGCTGGGCCACATGTCCACGAGTCCCGTCGAACTCGACGAGCCCGTCTCGGACGCCGATCTTCAGATGGCGACGCCCTGGGTCACGATCGTCTGGAACGACCCGGTGAACCTCATGTCGTACGTGACCTCGGTGTTCGTGCGCTACTTCGGCTACCCGAAGCACAAGGCCGAGAAGCTCATGCTGGAGGTTCACCAGGACGGTCGCTCGGTGGTGTCGACAGGCTCGCGCGAGGAGATGGAGCGCGACGTGCAGGCGATGCACGAGTACGGCCTGTGGGCGACGCTGCAGAAGGCCGATGCATGAAGCCGGGCTTTCGTCGCCATCGGAAGTCGGGCCGGGCTCTGGCGACCTTCTCGGCCTTCGAGGCGGACCTCCTCCGCTCGCTGGCAGCCCAGCTGATCGAGCTCCTCCGCCACGAGATGGCGGTGACCGACCACGGTGACCCACTCGAAGCCATGCTCGACTTCGCCGGCCCGACCACGCCTCCCGACGACCCGGTGCTGGCTCGACTGTTCCCCTCCGCCTACTCCGACGACGACGAGGCGGCGGGGGAGTTCCGGCGCTACACCGAGATCTCCCTGCGCGACTCGAAGGCGAGCGCGGCGGCGACCGTCGTCGACACCCTCGAGGAGGCGGGACTGCCCGACGTGCCCGAGGACGGTCAGGTCATCGACGTCGAGCTGGACGAGTCCACCGCGTGGGTGTGGTTGCGTGCCTTCACCGACATGCGCCTGGCGATAGCGAGCCGCCTGGGCATCGATTCGGATCCCGACGCCGAGGAGCTCGCCTTCCTGGGCGAGGACGACCCGCGCTCGCAGGTCTTCGAGATCTACCAATGGGTGGGTTTCTTACAGGAGACGCTGGTCGACGCAGCGAGCTGAGCCGCCCACTATCCTTAGCCGGTGCTCACGATCGCTTCCGCCCTTGTCGACGCGATGGTGGCGCATGCCAAGCGCGACCACCCCGACGAGGCCTGCGGCATCATCGCCGGCCCCGAGGGGAGCGACCGGCCTGAGCGCTTCATTCCCATGCTGAACGCCGCGGGTAGCCCCACGTTCTACGAGTTCGACTCCGGCGAGCTCCTCACGTTGTACAAGGAGATGTGGGCGAACGACGAGGAGCCGGTCGTCGTCTATCACTCCCACACCGCGACCGAGGCCTACCCGAGCCGAACCGACATCGGTCTCGCCAATGAGCCGGGTGCGCACTATGTGTTGGTCTCCACACGCGAGAATGGGAATAGCGACGGACCTGTGGAGTTGAGGTCATTCAGGATCATCGACGGCGACGTGACCGAAGAAGAGATCAGCATCATTTGACCGTCGTCTGTCCCGAGACCACCTGAACGGAAGAGGAACACCATGGCCATCGAGGTTCGAATCCCGACCATCTTGCGCACCTACACGGGCGGCGAGAAGGCGGTCGAGGCGACCGGCGACAACCTGGCTGCCCTGATCGAGTCGTTGGAGGCCAACCACCCGGGTCTCAAGGACCGCCTGATCGACGGCGGTGACCTGCGCCGCTTCGTGAACGTCTACATCAATGACGAGGACGTCCGCTTCATCGGCTCGCTCGAGGCCACGCTGCGTGACGGCGACCAGGTCGTGATCCTCCCTGCCGTCGCCGGCGGCTAAGCGTGAAGTTTCCCAGCCTGCTCGACACCGTCGGCGGCACGCCCCTGGTGGGCCTGCCGCGACTCTCGCCGTCCCCGAACGTGCGGGTGTGGGCCAAGCTGGAGGATCAGAACCCCACCGGTTCGATCAAGGACCGCGCCGCCCTGAAGATGATCGAGGTGGCGGAGGCCGACGGCACGCTTCGCCCCGGCTGCACCATCCTCGAGCCCACGAGCGGCAACACCGGCATCTCGCTGGCGATGGCGGCCAAGCTCAAGGGCTACCGGATCGTCTGCGTGATGCCGGAGAACACCTCGGTCGAGCGGCGCCAGCTCCTGCGGATGTGGGGAGCCGAGATCGTCTCCAGTCCGGCCGCGGGTGGCTCCAACGAGGCCGTGCGCGTCGCCAAGAAGATCGCTGAGGAGCACCCCGACTGGGTGATGCTCTACCAGTACGGCAACCCCGCCAACGCGCTCGCACACTACGAGGGCACCGGTCCCGAGATCCTCGCGGACCTCCCCGAGGTCACCCACTTCGTCGCCGGACTCGGCACCACCGGAACCCTGATGGGCACCGGCCGCTTCTTCCGTGACCACAAGCCCGACGTTCGCATCGTTGCCGCCGAGCCGCGCTACGGCGAGCTGGTCTACGGCCTGCGCAACCTCGACGAGGGCTTCGTACCCGAGCTCTACGACGAGACGCTGATCGACGCCCGGTTCTCGGTCGGCCCGCGGGACGCTGTCCGCCGCGTGCGTGAGCTCCTCGAGTTCGAGGGCATCTTCGCGGGCATCTCGACCGGCGCGATCCTCCACGCCGCTCTCGCCCAGGCGGCCAAGTGCGTGCGCGAGGGCGAGTCAGCCGATATCGCCTTCGTGGTCGCGGACGGCGGTTGGAAGTACCTGTCGACCGGCGCCTACGAGGGCACGATCGATGAGGCCGAGGAGCGCCTCGAAGGCCAGTTGTGGGCGTAGTCCAAGCCATTCTGGTGGCTGCCTGTGCGCTGTCGGCCGTCGTGGTGCTGGTCCAGATCGTGCGCGACGTCCCGGCCAGCAACCTCGTGGACGCGTTACTCGCCGTCACCGAGGTAGCCGTGATCGCGCAGCTCGTCGCCGGTCTGACGGCGGTCGGCGATGCGCCGCACAGCGTCTCCAAGTTCGTCTACGTCGGCTACCTCGTCGGTGCCCTGATCGTGCTCCCGATCGCCTGGCTGTGGGCTCAGGCCGAGCGCAGCCGCAGCGGCCTCGGTGTCCTGTTGGTGGGCCTCTTCGTGGTGGCCTTCCTCGTGCTGCGACTTCACCAGATCTGGCCGCACCATGGCTGACCGGAGGCCGGAGCTCAACACGCGCGGAGGCCGAATCCTGATCTTCGTCTACGGTGTCCTCGCGTTCGCCGCCTCGGGCCGTGCCTCCTTCGAGCTCGCCACCAAGTTCGGTGACGCCCCGGTGCCCTATGGCTTCTCTGTCGCGGCCGCCGTGATCTACATCGTCGCCACCTGGGCGCTGGCCACCAACCGCTGGCGCATCGCCGTGCTGGCCGTGGGCTTCGAGCTGTGCGGCGTGCTCGGCGTCGGCCTGAGCAGCCTCGCCTGGTCCTCCGGCTTCCCGAAGGCCAGCGTGTGGTCGGATTTCGGCTCGGGTTACGGCTACGTGCCGCTCGTGCTCCCGCTGCTCGGGATGTGGTGGCTGTGGCGCAATCGCCCCGCGCTGTGACGTGGCTCGTGGAAGTTTCGCGGAGGTTACAACTAACCTGAGTCGCATGCGACTCACGGTCATCGGCTGGTCCGGCTCATACCCAGGACCTGAGTCGTCGGCCTCGAGCTACCTGCTTGAGGAGGAGCACGAGGGTCGCACCTGGCGGCTTCTCCTCGATCTCGGCAGCGGTGCATTGGGGACGCTCCACCGTTACGTCGACCCGGTTCTCATCGACGGAGTGGTCCTGTCGCACCTCCACGCCGACCACTGCCTCGACCTCTGTGGTTTCTACGTTCTCCGCAAGTACCACCCGACGGGCGCGCAGCCGCAGATCCCGGTCTGGGGTCCTGCCGGCACCGCGGTTCGGATGGCCAAGGCCTACGACCTCGACGAGGACCCGGGCATGAACGAGGAGTTCGACTTCCGCACCCACGTCGCTGACGACCTGCACTTCGGACCGTTCACGATCCGCGCCCATCACGTCGCGCACCCGGTGACCGCCTATTCGATCCGCATCAGCGCCGGAGGGCGAACGCTGGCGTACTCGGGTGACACCGGCATGTGCGACGGCGTTCACGAGGCTGCGCAGGACGCCGACCTGTTCCTCTGCGAGGCGTCCTTCCGGGAGGGGCGGGCGAACCCGCCCGACCTTCACCTCTCGGGTGCCGAGGCTGTTCAGATCGCGCAGAAGGCCAACGCGGCTCGGCTGGTCCTCACCCACATCCCACCGTGGTTCGACCCGCAGGACGTGCTGCACGATGCGCTCACCGAGGGCGGGTACGAGGGTTCGATCGAGCTCGCCTCCGTCGGTGCGGTTTACGAGATCTGATGGCGGGGAAGCACTCGGACGGACACAGCCATGGCCACGGTCACCAGCACGGTCCGCCCCCCTCGATCGAGGTCGGCCGCTCCGCGCGGATCGCACTGGTGGTGTTCCTCATCGCCGTCGCGGTCGCGGTCGTGGCGGGTGCCGCGACCCTGCTCGCGACCAAGAGCAACGCGCACCCCTCCTCACCGTATGCCGCTCCCGGGGTGACGTTCCCCAAGGCAACGGTGACCAAGATCGGCGGTGACTGCCCGGGCGGGAGCTGTCGGATGGTCACGGTGAGGATCGACGACGGCGTCGACCAGGGCAGCACTCAGACCGTGCAGGTGCCGGGCTATGTGGTGTCCGGCGGCCTCACCGCCGGTGACCACGTCTCACTTCAGCGCAATCCCAGCGGCGCACAACAGGCCAGCTACAGCTGGTGGGACAACATCGACCGCTCGAACGCGATGTGGCTGCTGATCGGACTTTTCGTGCTCGTGGTCCTCGTGGTCGCGCGGCTGCGCGGATTCCTGGCGATGGTCGGGCTCTGCCTTGCGGCGCTCGTCGTCCTCAAGTTCATGCTGCCGGCCCTGCTCGGTGGGCAAGACGGGCTTGCCGTCGCGCTCGTGGGCTCGGCGGCGATCATGTACGTCGTTCTGTACCTGGCGCACGGCTGGTCGCTGCGGACCAGCACCGCACTCGCCGGGACGCTCGTCGGCACGCTCATCGTGGCAGGACTCGGTTGGTTCGCGAGCGAACTGGCTCGCCTGTCCGGAGCAAGCGACGAGAACGCGATCGCCCTGAACGGCCTGATCCACATCGACCTTCGCGGAGTCGCGATCTGTGGGCTCATCCTCGTGTCGCTCGGACTGCTGAACGACGTGACGGTCACCCAGGCATCCGCGGTGTGGGAGCTGCGCGCGGCGGCCCCACAGGCCAGCCGCGGGGAGCTCTTCGGCCGCGGGATGCGCATCGGTCGCGATCACATCGCCTCCACCATCTACACGATCGTGTTCGCCTACACCGGCACCGCGCTGACGTTGCTCCTGCTCGCCGCGGTCTACTCGCGGCCGTACTCACAACTGCTCAGTACGGATGCGGTGGCCGAAGACGTGGTGCGCACGCTCGCGGCGGCCATCGGTCTCGTCCTGGCGGTCCCGGTCACGACCGCGATCGCGGTGGCCGTGGTCGGCGGCGGAACCAGCAGCAGCGAAGGCTAGTTCTGCCGGGCGTCGTGGACGCAGATGGCGACCTGGACCCGGTTCGTCGCCTCGAGCTTGGCGATCACGCGTCCGACGTGCGCCTTCACCGTGGCCAGACTCAGTGACAGCTCGGCCGCGATGTGGGAGTTGGAGAGTCCGCGGCCGATCGCGTGGGCGACCTCGAGCTCGCGCTCGGTGAGCTGAGCCAGTCGCTCCCGGGCCTCGCGCCGCCGCTCCGGCTCGTGCGCGAGGGTGGCACGGTCGATCAGGGAGGCGAAGGCGGTCGGGGAGAGGATCGGTTCGCGCGCGGCCACACGACGCACGGCGTCGACGATCGCATCGGGAGCGGTGTCCTTGACCAGGTAGCCGCCGGCACCGGCCGCGAGTGCTTGCACCACGAGGTCGTCGGTTCCGAACGTGGTGAGCACGAGGACCTGAGGTGCGTTGTCCTGTTGGACGATGCGCTCGGTCGCAGCGATGCCGTCGAGGATCGGCATCCGGATGTCCATGAGCACGACGTCGGGACGCGTCTGCTCGGATAGGGCGACCGCGGAGGCACCGTCCTCGGCCTGGCCCACCACCTCGATGTCCGGAGATCCGCCGAGGATGAGACCCAGGCCGTTGCGGGCCATCGGGTCGTCATCGACGAGCAGCACCCGGATCTTGGCGTCACTCATGCTGGCCACGGTAGCCAAGCCTCGAGCGTGAAGCGACGCAGTTCGTCGCGGATGACCAGTTGGCCGCCTGCCAGAGCGACGCGCTCGCGCATGCCGACCAGTCCGAGTCCGGCGCCGGAGGCCCCCGCGGCCGATGCCGGTCGGCGGACGTTCGACACGGTCATGGTCAGCCCGTCTCCGCGCTGACCGGAGACGCCCATGCTCACTGTCGCTGTTGGCGAGTGCTTCGCGGCGTTGGTGAGCGCCTCCTGAGCGACGCGATAGAGCGTCCGCCCGAGGGTCTCGGGGACCAGCGAGACGTCGCCGACCTCGCTGGTGAAGCGGATGTTCATGCCGGCGTCGCGAGCCTCGGTGACGAGGGTAGGAAGCTCGCTCAGTGTCGGCTGCGGTTGGAGCGGCTCGTCGCCGCGGAGGACGCCCAGCACCTGACGCAGGTCGCTGAGCGCTTCGCGAGCAGTGGCCGAGATCAGGGCCGACGTCTCCTGGACCTGCTTCTGGTTGAGATCGGTGCGGTAGGCGAGGGCACCGGAATGCATGCTGATGAGCGAGATCCGGTGGGCGAGCACGTCGTGCATCTCGCGGGCGATCTGCTCGCGCTCGAGCGATCGAGCCTTCTCGATCTGCATCTGGTGCTGCTCCTCGGCCTGCCGCTTCTGCTCGTTGACGGAGCTGACGTACTCGCGCTGCGTGCCGATGTAGAGACCCGCCAGCACCTCGGCGACCGTGACGACCACCATCTCCGTGACGCTGATCCAGTGCGCGCTGGTGGAGGCCTCCGGTGTGGCGGTGAAGTAGACGAAACCGCTCGCGATACCGGCAACCATCGCCGTGATGATCTGTCCCGGCTTGCGCCACGTAGCCAGCGAGATCATCGCGAGGAGTCCGGGGCCGGACGCCGCTGCCGACACCATGCCGAGCATGTTGGTGATCACGGCGATCGCGAACGGCCATCGGCGTCTCAACGGGATCAGCGTGAACGCGAAGAGGCCCACGCCGAGGTCGATCCAGAAGCGAGTCGGGCGGACACCCCACTCGGCATTCGCGACCGGCACGAAGACCAGTGCCGAGAACGCGATGGAGACAGCGAATCGCCACGCCTCGCCCCGGAGCGTCCGGGGAGGCGGCTGCAGCGTCGACGTGTGCACGGCCTCCACGGGGGTCAGCCTAAGGCGGAGGGCGTCCCGCGACCCGCCCAGCGCGGGACATCCTCCTTTGGTAGGGGGTAAATCGCATACCAAAGATCGATGCCGTCGCGCAGCAAAACTCGAAAGAATCGAGTCGCCGACGCGACGGAGGGGTGAGACGCGCCGGCGGGACGTTCCTGTCTCGACGGGGGGAGGCAGGAACGTCGCATCCCCCGTTCAGGCCGTAGGGTCCGAGCATGACTAGTTCCTCGCGTCCCGATGGCCGCGCAGCCGACGAGCTCCGCCCGATCACCATCACCCGGAACTGGCTGGACCACGCCGCCGGGTCGGTCCTGGTGGAGTTCGGTCGTACCCGGGTGCTCTGCGCCGCCTCCGCCAGCGAGGGCGTGCCGCGCTGGCGCAAGGGGTCCGGCCTCGGCTGGGTCACCGCCGAGTACGCGATGCTGCCCGCCTCGACCAACACCCGCTCCGACCGCGAGTCGGTCAAGGGCCGCATCGGCGGCCGGACCCACGAGATCTCCCGGCTGATCGGTCGGGCGCTGCGCGGCGTCATCGACTACAAGGCGCTCGGGGAGAACACGATCGTGCTCGACTGCGACGTGCTCCAGGCCGACGGCGGCACCCGCACCGCCGCGATCACCGGCGCGTACGTCGCCCTGGCCGACGCCGTGGAGCACCTGCGCGCCCAGGGCGCGCTCGCCGGCGAGCCACTGACCGGCTCGGTCGCGGCCGTCTCGGTGGGCATCATCGACGGCGTCCCCCGGCTGGACCTGCCCTACGAGGAGGACGTCCGGGCCGAGACCGACATGAACGTCGTGATGACCGGCGACGGCCGGTTCATCGAGGTGCAGGGCACCGCCGAGGGCGCGCCTTTCGACCGGCGTGAGCTCGACGCGCTGCTCGGCCTGGCGGAGAAGGGCTGCGCCGACCTGAACCGCCTCCAGCAGGAGGCGCTGCGTGCCTGACCCGGCGACCGAG
>JBQCDC010000106.1:0-3583 GCA_051961575.1 Marmoricola sp. | reverse complement strand
TCATCGGGAGCACTCAACTCGATCTCTGGTCGCGCGCGTTCCACACGTTCCATGACGCTCGCGGGAAATACAACCAGGACCAGTTCATCGATATCGCCTTCCGCGATCTGGTGAAGGACCAGATCGGCGTCACCCGCCAGGGCTACGACCAGTTCGGCCTGGACTGGACCCCGGAAGCGCAGGCAGCTGTCGAGGCGATCGATCGGGAGGCCAAGGAAGGAAAGGCCGCTCCGAAGCACTCATACGACCTCGCCGACTACGGGCTCACGGAGAAGCAGGTCCTCGACGCTTTCGACCGATGAAGAGGACGCGAAAGGGTCTCGATACACCGCCTCCGGCGGCGTATCGAGACCCTTTGCGTGACAGCGTTACTGAACCGCGCCCGTCGCCGGGTCGAGGATCAGCGGGGTGTTGTTGGGGTTCGAGAAGTCGAACATGTTGTCCAACGACCCGGCCCGCTTGTCGTACGAGCCGCCACCGATGCCGCCGGTGTGCCAGTTGCTCTCGATGAACTGCAGGATCGAGCTCTGGTCGGTCAGCGTGCTATCCACGTAGTTCTGCTTCGCGTAGGGCGAGATCACCAGCAACGGCAGACGAGGACCGTAGCCACAACGACCCATCTGGCCGCCCATGATCTGGTCCGGGTTACCGCACTGCCCGGCGCCGTTCAGGGCGTCGGCCGAGGACGTCGAGCCGTTGATCACCTTCGGAGCCTGGTGGTCGTACCAACCGTCGGAGTCGTCGTAGGCGATGACCACCGCGGTGCTCTTCCAGTCGGGCGACTTCTGCAGCTTGTTGATCGTGTCGGCGAGGAAGTTCTGCTCGTCGATCGGGTCCGAGTAGCCCGCGTGACCGTCCTGGTAGCCGGCGGCCTTCAGGTAGCTGACCGCAGGCATGGTGCCGTTGTTCACCGACGCCCAGAAGTCGCTCAGGTCGTACTGGTGGTTGGCCTGGTCGGTCTTGCCGATCATCGCGACCGAGGTCGGCGGCAGGTGGTGCGGGTTGGCCGTCGAGGCGTAGTACTGGAACGGCTCGTGGTGAGGGATGTAGTCAGCCTTGGTGCCATACTGGCCGGTGGCGCCGAGGCCAGCACCGACGTTGTGCTTCGCACCGCAGACGGCCTTGCCGTTCACCGTGGCGGTCGGCTTGAAGCCGCCCTCGAAGAAGCCCCAGGTGACGCCACGAGCGTTGAGCAGGTCGCCGATGTTCTGGTTCTTGTCGCTCATCGCGACGCGGTCGCGGCTCGAGCAGTCGTCGTAGTAGGGCTGCGGGTCGCCGATGACCGTGCCGAGGCCGGTGTTGCCCGCGTTGTCGAGCACCTCACCGGCAGGCATCGTGGTGCTGCCCGGGTTGAGCTCCTTGCTCACGCCGTAGGTCTGGCCGCTGACCAGGTTCAGCGCACCGACGGTGGACGGACCGAACGTCGTGCCGTAGGAGTTGTCGCTCATCGCGAAGCGCTGGGCGTAGTTCCACAGGCCGGTGACCGAGTTGCCGTCGTAGTAGTCCATGACCAGGCCGGGGGCGCTGTAGGTCGGCGCGGCACAGTTCGACACGTCGGTGTACTGGACGAACTTGTCCATCTTGCCGGCGTCGAAGGCCTTCTGCTCATCGGTGTACTCGTGGTCCTGGTCGCAGGTGATCTGCTGGCTGGTGCCACCGAGGCGGACCGGGTTCGCCGAGTTCGGGTTGCTGGTGAGCAGCGCGCCCGACAGGCCGTTGACCGAGGGCGTGCCCGGCTTGGCGTGGAAGGGAGTGCCGTCGGTGTTCGCAGCGGCCGGGTAGGTCGCGAAGTAGTGATCGAAGGAGACGTTCTCCTGGAAGATCACCACCAAGTGCTTGATCGGGGTGGCGGTGGCGGCGGCAGGCTGCGCGGCACTGGACACACCCGCGGTGGCCAGAGGCGCGACTACGGCACCGACGGCCGCGGTGGCGAGCGCGGCCATCATCACGCGACTGCGCGCACGGCGAGGTTTGAAACTCATCAGGCATCTCCTTGATCGGGGCAGCACCCTCCGGATTACGAGACTTGGGGTGCTCACCCACCCCATCGGGGCCTGTGAAACGGCCCAGGTCGCGCTATGGGAAGAGGAGATGAACTCCTGGTTTCAGATGGGCCACGGCGCAATAGGTCGGTCTACGAGCCGTGGGGCCGAATCGGTTCTAGCATTCGGGGATGCAGGACAACGGGGATGTGAAGCCGCCGCGGCGGACGCTGCTCTGGATCTCGCTGGGGCTGGTGCTTGTCCTGGTGATCGGTGCCGGGGTCACAGCCGGACTGGTCCTGAGCAAGTCGGACCGTCCCACATACCCGAAGGCCTGGGATCCACGGATCGCGCCGCTGGCCGCGATCGCCGCCAAGGATCGCGGGCTGACGTTCAAGCACCCGGTCTTCGTCGAGTTCCTCGACAACAAGGCGTTCGACAAAGAGGTGACCACGAATGACGACGACCTCAGCCAGAGCGACAAGAAGAGCGAGCTGCGGTACGAGGCGGGTCTGCGCGCGCTCGGCCTGATCTCGGGCAACGTCGATCTGCTCAAGCAGAGCAACAAGCTGAACAGCGCCGGCATCCTCGCCTTCTACGCGCCCAAGGACAAGAAGATCCGGATCCGAGGCACCAAGCTCACCGCGGCGACGAAGGTGACGCTCGTGCACGAGCTGACGCACGTACTGCAGGACCAGTACTTCGACATCGGCAAGACCGAGAGCAAGCTCGACAGCAGCGCTACCGAGGACAGTTGGGCCTATCACGCCCTCGTCGAAGGCGACGCGCGTCGCATCGAGCACACGTACCGCAACTCACTGCCACGCGCCGTTCGTGCTCAACTGGACAAGTCGGACGCGGCCGAGGGCAAGACGGCGGACAAGGAGCTCCAGGGCATTCCGCCGTTCCTCGTCGCGGATCAGGAGGCGCCCTACGTCCTCGGCGAAACCGCGATCACCCGAGCGGCTGACGGAGGCGGCAACGCCGGTATCGACGCACTCTTCCGGACACCGCCGGTCCACGAGATCCAACTGATGCAGCCCTGGCTGCTCGGGGCGACCTGGCGCAGCAAGCCGTTCACGAAGCCCGAGCTGGGCAAGGGCGACAAGGCCTTCGCGCGCGGCGAGTTCGGCGCCTACTACCTCTACCTTATCCTGGCCGAGCGCCTGTCGCTGACCGACGCACTCTCCACCGCCGACGGCTGGGGTGGCGACTCGTCGGTGAACTACGAGCACGGCGACCGCGTGTGCGTGAAGGTCGCCTTCACCGGAATCGACTCGACCGCGACGCGACGGATCCAGACCGGGCTGGAGAAGTGGGCGGAGGGAATGCCCAAGTCGGCCACCGTCACCACGAGCGGCGTGACGGTGACGATGAACGCGTGCGACCCGGGCAAGAAGTTCCGCGCGACGAACCACTCGATCACCGCGGTCCAGCTGTTGGCGGGGCGCAACCAGACGGAGGCGGACGGTGAGAAGCAGGGCGCACCTCAGGACTTCGCGATCTGCCTGACCAACCGGATCATCGGCCGCTTCGGGATGGCGGCGCTGAGCTCTGCGGAGCCGAGCGCGGCGGAGCAGCGGGAGATCCGCCGGATGGCG
>JBQCDC010000105.1:0-4940 GCA_051961575.1 Marmoricola sp. | reverse complement strand
GTTCTCGCTGATCCTGGACACGCTGTGGCTCATCCTGATGGTCCCGGCGCTCGCCTTCATCGTCATCGACGACCACCACACGCTGACCTGGTTCATGATCGCCTGGGCGGGGTCGGGTGCGCTGTCGGGCCTGATCGTCCTAGGGCGTTACTCCCGTGCGGGCCTTCAGCCCCCGATGCGCTGGCTGCGCGAGACGTGGCCCTACGCGTGGCGCTATCTCGCGTCGTTCGTGACCAACCAGGGCGCCACGCTGGCGGCCTCGGTCGGGGTCGGCGCCATCGCCGGCTCCGCGGCCATCGGCGCGCTGCGCGGTGCGCAGCTCCTCCAACGTCCGATCTGTGCCCTGCAGACGGCTGGCATGGCCTCGGGTGTGGGCGAGATCGCGCGGATCCAGCCACCGGAGCGGGCTGCGATCACCCGCCAGACCTGGAGGATCACCGCTCTTCTCACGGGAGCCGCAGCGCTCAACCTGGTGGGGTTGATGGTCCTCCCCGACGCGATCGGGCGGGCGGTGCTCGGGGACAGCTGGCACCCGGCCAAGACGCTCCTGCTCCCGCTGAACGTCCAGATCCTCCTGTTGTGCATGACGAGCGGACTCCAGGCCGCGTTCCTCGGACTCAAGTTCGTACGGGTGAGCCTGCGGATCGACATCATCACGGTCGCGATGCTCGTCATCCCGCCGGTCATCGGCACGGCGATGGGCGGCATCAAGACCGGCTGCTGGGCGCTCACCGGAGGCCAGTTCGTCGCACTCCTGATCTGGTGGGTGACGTATTTGCGGGCAGACGTCACGGCACCGCCGTTGCAGCGCCGCTCACGAGGGCGTCACGCGCGCGTTTAGAGTAGGGCCGCCTCGTAGCGTTCGGTCACAGGCGGCACGTCATTCAACGGAGGGCAACACATGGGTACGCAAGCCGAAGCGAGCATCTTCCTGCGTGACTGGGCGGTCCGTGCGATCACCTGGCACCCGGCGCGCGTGGTCCTCAAGACGGGGGCCCACACCTACGCCAAGACTCGCGGTCGCCTGCTGGAGAGTCGCGGCAAGGTCCCGCCGATCGCCAACATCTACGCGGCCTCCGCTCAGAAGGCCGGGAGCCAGTGGATGCGCGCCCTGTTCGACCACCCGGTGGTGCGCCAGCACACGGGCCTGTTCACCGTGCCGCAGCTGGACTACAACCTGGAGGTCCAAGCCGGCAAGAGCCTGCCGGTCGGCACATTCGTGCCGGGCCTCTACGTGCCCTACGAGACCTACCTGCGGATCCCGCACCGCTACCCGCACCGCGTCGTCTACATGTTCCGCGACCCGCGCGACCTGGTCGTGTCCGGTTACTTCTCCGCGGTGAAGAGCCACCAGGACACCCACGTCGAGGAGGTGGAGGCGCTGCGCGAGAAGATGCGCGCGGTGCCCTTCGACGAAGGGCTCCTCATGCTCATCGAGAGCGCGGCCGGCACGCTGCGCGACATGCAGAGCTGGGCCGGCATCACCGACCCCAACGTCGCCATCTTCAAGCTCGAAGAGGTCAATGCGGACCCCGCCAAGGCCGTCGCCCGGATGTTCGAGCACTGCGAGATCGAGATGTCGAGCGCCGAGTTCGACCAGGTGCTCAACGAGACCTCGCGCGAGGCGCTGCAGGCCAAGGACCTGGCACGGCGGGAGGCAGGCGCGGAGTCCCACTACCGCGTGGACCGGAAGGGCTACCGCGAGCTCTTCAAGCCCGAGCACTACGCCGCCATCGAGCGGATCGTGCCCGGACTCGTGGAGCAGCTCGGGTATCCGGCATCGATCTGAGAGTTTCTCAGCGTGACGTAAGTCTTCGTCCGTAGTTTGAGGCAGTGGGGGCCACTGCATCTCTACAGGAAGGCTTCCCCATGCCGGGCACCATCGGCCGTCTCGGCCGCAGCGCACTCGGGCGACTCCCTGACTCCACCCAAGCAACCGCACGACGCCTCCGCGCTGAGCTCTCGGGACTCGGCCAGCTGAAGGTCAACCAGAACATGCTCGCCATGCGGGTCTCTGCACTCGAGGGGCGCTTGGGCACGGTTCCCGCACCCGGGCCGACCCCGCCGGATCCCCGCTTTCCCGACCACGTGCGCTCCAGGCTCTGTACCCAGAACCAGATGGAATCGCCCTGGTTCACCGGCTGGTGCCAAGCCATGGGCATTCCGCCCTACGCGCACCGCAAGCAGTGGGAGTTCGCCTACATCGCCGAGGTCTTGAGCACCTTCGGGATGTTGGAGCCCGGCCGACGCGGAATCGGCTTCGGCGTCGGGCGCGAGCCCTTGGTCTCGCTGTTCGCGAGCCGCGGCGTCGAGGTGATGGCCACCGACCTGGAGGCTGACGCCCGCGAGGCCATCGGCTGGATCAAGTCGGGTCAGCACGCGGAGGGAGGCGTCGCCGGTCTGCGTCGCGACGGCGTCATCGACCTCGAGCAGCTCCAACAACTCGTCCAGTGGCGGGCCGTCGACATGAGTGCCATTCCCGACGACCTGACGGGCTACGACTTCACCTGGTCGGCCTGCTCGCTGGAACACATCGGCACCCTGCAGTTGGGCCTCGACTTCATCGAGAACAGCCTGAAGACGCTCAAGCCCGGCGGCATCGCCGTGCACACCACGGAGTTCAACGTCAACTCCAACGAGGACACCATCGAGGCGGGGCCGACCGTGGTCTACCGCGAGCGCGACATGACGGCGCTGCGCGACAAGCTCGAGGCCGCGGGTCACGAGGTCGCCGCGTTCGACTTCTCCCGCGGCGAGGGGCTCCTCGACAAATACGTCGACGTTCCGCCCTATGCGGACGAGCCGGTTCTGCGCTTCCAGTTCGGCCCGTACACCCTGACGTCGGTGGCCATGGTGATTCGGAAGGGTCCTGCATAGCCACGGGCGTCGGCTCGGGTAGCCTCAGCGCCGTGGCCTCCAAGACCCATGCCGTCATGCAGTCCCTCCGCGCCAACCCGCGTCTTCAGCGGTTCCGAGGCGACCCGCGTGTCCACGCGGTCGTCGGTGCCGTCAACACGCCCCTCGCCAAGGCGCGCGCCCGCCGCACCTTCGCGAGCGCACCGCGGCCGATCAAGCTCGAGATCGGTGGAACCACCAACCGTCCGGGTTGGGTGATCACCAACGTCAACCCGATCGCCGACAACTGGCTCGACGCCACCGTCACGTGGCCGTTCGAGGACGGCGCGATCGAGTACCTGTACGCGGACAACATGATCGAGCACGTCTCGCTCGAGGCGGCCCGCGCGATGCTCGCCGAGGCCTACCGGTGCATGAAGCCCGGCGGTGTGATCCGCCTGGCCACGCCCGACATCCGCAAGCACGTCGACCTGTACCTCACCGGCGATGCCGCGGTGAAGAGCGATCTGGCGGACATCTACCGGAGCATCGGGTTCCCCGTCGAGTACCCGTCGGACCTCCTGCGCATCACCATCGGGCAGTTCGGTCACAACGAGGGTTACATCTACGACTTCGAGAGCCTCCGAGCCGAGCTCGAACGGGCCGGGTTCACCAACGTGGTCGAGTGCCCGGTGGGGTCCAGTGAGCACCCCGTGCTCGACGGCCTGGACAGCCGCGTCGAGGAAGCCAGTGGCCAGATGACCGTCGAGGCAACGCGCTAGACATGAGCGAGGCGACCGCGCGCAACGAGCTGCTGCGTCGGCTCTATCCCGAGACAACGGCGGGCGGATTCACCCGAACCGACGGGTTCGTCGAGTTCTACACCCGGGTCAACGCACTGCTCGACAAGGACAGCGAGGTCCTGGACTTCGGCGCCGGTCGCGGAGCGTGGACCGACATCCCGATCTCCGACTACGCCCGCACGCTGCGCGCCTTCCACGAGCGCGTCGCGCGGGTCGTCGGCGTCGACGTCGATGACGCGATCCACGAGCACCCCGCACTGGCGCACGCCCAGGTGATCAAGCCCGGCGAGCCGCTGCCTTTCGCCGACGAGTCGTTCGATCTGGTTCTCGCCGACTACGTTCTGGAGCACGTCAGCGAGCAGGACGCACCCGGCGTGGCCGACGAGGTCATGCGAGTCCTACGCCCCGGTGGCTGGTTCGCGGCTCGCACTCCCAACAAGTGGGGACTGATCGGTCTGGGCGCGCGCGCCGTGCCCAACCATCTGCACACGCGGGTCCTCGAGAAGCTCCAACCGGGTCGCAAGGCCGAGGACGTGTTCCCGGTCGAGTACCACATGAACACCTACCGTGATCTGCGCCGACTGTTCGGTGCGCACGAGCTGGTCGTCTACGGGCACGCCTCCGAGCCGACCTACTTCGGCTCCTCGCGCAGCGCCTGGCGCGCGGCCCAGCTGCTCGATCGCATGACTCCTCCTGCCCTGGCGCCGACCCTCATGGTGTTCGTGCGCAAAGCCTCTCCTTCACACGTCTAAGGGATCGTCCATGTCTTCGAATATCCGCCACGTCGTCCGCCGTCAGATGCGCCGCACGGGCTTCCGCGTGCAGCGCGCCATGCAGCAGCGCGGGTGGGACCTGCGCCGCATCGACGAGGAGACCATGCGGTACTCGTTGACCAGCTACAACGCCTCGGTACCGCTTCCGGCCGGCGCGGCCGAGTACCTCCGCGCGGACAACCCGTACCTGCTCGAGCTCAAGGCCGCCTACGACGGCTCCGACATCCGCGCAGCCGCGCCCAGCCTCTGGATCGACGCGTTCGTCGACGACCAGGTCGCGCTGCCCTACTTCCGCGGCGACAATGCCTACGTCTGGCAGTACCGGATGCTCAAGTCGGCCGCCGATGCTCGCATGTACTTGATGCTCCTGGACGTGCAGTCGCGCGATGAGCTCGGCCTGCTGAAGCATGCCGAGGACGACGGACTCTTCGGAGCCTGGACCTTCCAGTTCGGGGATCGCGCGCCGATCAGCCGCGACCTGGTCGACAGCGCCGGCGAGCTGAACTACCTGGAGAGCCAGCTCGGCCTC
>JBQCDC010000104.1:0-5830 GCA_051961575.1 Marmoricola sp. | reverse complement strand
GTCGATGGTGCCCAACGCCGACCAGATCCGCATCGACCTGGACGAGGCCAACGAGCACGACGGGGTGCTCTTCAAGATCAAGGACGACCCGCGGATCACCAAGTTCGGTGGGTTCATCCGGCGCTTCTCCATCGATGAGACGCCCCAGCTGTTCAACGTGCTGCGCGGCGAGATGAGTCTGGTCGGACCTCGGCCGCCACTGCCCGACGAGGTCGCGCGCTACGACGAGGACGTTCACCGGCGACTGCTCGTCCGTCCGGGACTCACGGGCCTGTGGCAGGTGTCGGGACGGTCCGATCTGTCGTGGTCGGAGTCGGTCCGGCTGGACCTCTATTACGTCGACAACTGGTCGCTGACGAGTGACATCGTCATCTTGATGAAGACCATCCGCGCGGTGTTCATGCGCCGCGGCGCCTACTAACCTCCGTCTATGCCGGTCGACCCCCAGATTGAATCGCTGCTGTCCCTCATCGCCGCGGGCACTCCCATGTACGAGGTGTCGCCCGACCAGGCGCGGGCGGGGTTCCGCACACTGACGATCAGCTTTCGCAGGCCCGAGGACCTCATCGAGGTGGGGTCGGTCGAGGAAACGAAGGTCGCCGGCGCGGAGGGCGAGCTGGCGGCCCGGGTCTACCGACCCTCGACCGCCGGGCCCCACGCCACGGTCGCCTTCTTCCACGGCGGCGGTTGGGTGATCGGTGACCTGGATACCCACGACGCGGTTGCCCGCCACATCTGCCGCGACGCCGACGCCGTCGTCGTCTCGGTCGACTACCGGCTCGCGCCCGAGGTGCCGTACCCCGCTGCCGCGCTGGACGCGATCGCAGCGGCTCGCGACATCGCTGCCCGGTTGAGTGAGTTCGGCGGGACGCACCGGCTCGGGGTCGCGGGCGACAGCGCCGGCGGAAACCTGTCGGCCGTCGCCACGCAGCATGTCCCGGAGATCACCGCGCAGTTCCTGATCTACCCCGCCGTCGACGTGCTCGGTGACTACGCCTCGCGCGACGAGAACGGCGAGGGCTACTTCCTCGACGCTCCGACGATGGCTTGGTTCGCCGGGAACTACATCGGCTCCGCGACCGATTGGACCAACCCGATGCTGTCTCCGCTCGGTGGAGATCTGGTCGGGCTTCCACCCGCCGTGGTAGTCACCGCGGAGTTCGATCCGCTGCGGGACGAGGGCATCGCCTACGCGAAGGCACTCGCCGCCGCCGGAGTCGAGGTGGACGCGATCACCTACCCCGGGATGATCCATGGCTTCATCGATATGGGCCCTTGGTCGGAGGGCGCGCGGGCGGCCGCAGACGACGCGGTCCGGCGATTCGCGCGCGTGCTCAACCGGCCCTGACGACGGTCTTCTCCTCCCACGGAGGTGGGTCGGATTCATCCCGTCGTCCGATGTGACCGGGAGCTCCCGCGCCTAGGTTGGTGGTGAACTTCGTTAGGGAGGATCACCAATGATCGAAGCGACGGGTCTGTCGAAGACCTATGGCGAGAAGAAGGCGGTCGACGACCTGACCTTCATCATCCGGCCGGGGATCGTCACCGGCTTCCTCGGCCCCAACGGCGCCGGCAAGTCCACCACCATGCGGCTGCTCCTGGACCTCGATGCACCGACCTCGGGCACCGCGACCGTCAACGGTAAGCGGTACCGCGACCACAAGGCTCCGCTGCAAGAGGTCGGGGCGCTGCTCGAGGCCAAGTCGATCCACAACGGTCGCAGCGCCCGCAATCACCTGCGGGCTCTCGCGGCCACCAACGGCATCCCGAACAGGCGTGTCGAGGAAGTCATCGACATCGTCGGCCTGCACGACGTGGCGGGCAAGCGCGCGGGCGGGTTCTCCCTCGGTATGGGTCAGCGGCTGGGCATCGCGTCCGCCCTGCTCGGCGATCCGCAGACGCTGCTTCTCGATGAGCCGGTCAACGGTCTCGATCCCGAGGGTGTCCTCTGGATCCGCAACCTGCTGAAGGCCCTGGCCGCGGAGGGCCGCACCGTGTTCGTGTCCTCGCACCTGATGAGCGAGATGGCGGTCACGGCCGAGCATCTCATCGTCATCGGCAAGGGCCGACTCATCGCTGACTGCTCGGTCTCCGAGCTCACCCAGCAAGCGGCGCACGACCTGGTCACCGTGGGGAGCGTGGACAACGCACGGTTGCGCGGCCTCTTGGCGGGCGACTCGGTCACCGTCGAGTCCGGCGCGGACGGCAACCTGGAGGTCAGCGGCCTCACCGCGGAGCAGATCGGGCAGATCGCCGCGACCGCCGGCCTCGCCCTCACGCGCCTGACACCGCACGAGGCGACCCTCGAGGAGGCCTTCATGTCCATCACCCGAAGCTCGCTGGACTATGTGGCGACCATCAACGGAGAGGCGGTTGCGTGATGGCTGTCGCAACCTACGAACGTCCCGCGGAGCGCGTGATCCCGGGAGTGTCCTTCCCGCGTGTGCTGAAATCCGAGCTGATCAAGTTCCGGTCGCTGCGCTCGACCTGGATCACCTACGCGGTCGCACTTCTCGTCGCCGATGGCTTGGGGATTCTCATCGCGTACCTGCGGGGAAACGACATCCACAGCAACGGCGGCGGGCAGTTCATCGACTCGGTGGCCTTTCCCCTCCGTGGCCTCATGCTGGCGCAGCTGGCGATCGGCGTGATCGGGGTTCTCTACGTCACCGGTGAGTACGCGACCGGGTCCGTCCGCGCGTCGATGACCGCGGTGCCCAAGCGCTTCCCGGTGCTCCTGGGCAAGACGGCGATCCTGGGATCGGTCACCGCGGTGCTGAGCCTGGTGATGACCTTCGTCGCCTTCTTCGCCGGCGAGGCGGTGTTGTCGACCTGGGGCTACAACGTCGGGCTGGGACATCCCGGGGCACTCCGTGCCGTCACGGGTGCCGCGCTGTACCTGGTCTGCGTTGCTCTCATGGGCCTCGGCATCGGCTTCGCCCTGCGTAACACCGGTGGTGCGATCGCGACCCTGTTCGGAATCGTGCTCGTGCTGCCGCTCATCGCGGAATCGCTGCCCAGCTCGTGGCAGGACCACATCTCCAAGTTCCTGCCGTTGAACATCGCGACCCACATGATCCAGACCCATAACGATCCGGGAAGCACGGCACTCTCGAACGGCTGGGGCGCGATCATGCTGGTGATCTATGCCGTCGCAGCCCTGGCGATCGGCTTCGCCGTGCTCACGCGCCGCGACGTCTAGAGGCGTCACACTGGCCTTCATGGCGGATCTCGCGACGGCACCCGGCCAAGGCACGCAACGCCTTGGCCGGGTGCTGGAGTACGTAGCCCTCGGGCTTCTGCTGATCCTGCCGATCCCGTTCTACGTCGCGCACCGGACGCACGCGTTCGTGGTGCCGATCCACCTCGGTCTGGTGCTCCCGCTCTTCTGGAGCCGCAAGGCTCCCGAGCTCGCGTTCGCTGTGATCGCGGCGGTGGCCTTCATCCAGTGGCTCATCTACGACCCGATGCCCTCGGATGTGGCACTGCTCATCGCGCTCTTCGTCATCGCCTCGACGCGGCCCGTCCGGCACACGGTCATGGCTGCGGCCGTCCTTGAGCTCGGGGTCCTGCTGGTGGTGCTCGGGCATGGCACCCTGGGCGGCCAGACGGACTACCAGCCGGGCCCGCTGCGTGCCCACTTCTTCGACTTCATCTTCCTGTCCGGCCTGACCACAGCGGCAGCCGTGCTGGGAACCAACATGCAGACGCGTCGCGCATATCTGCATGAGGTGGAGGAGCGGGCGGCGAGGCTCGAGGCTGAGCGGGATCAGCAAGCGCAACTCGCTGTTGCCGGAGAGCGGGCTCGCGTAGCGCGCGAGATGCATGACATCGTCGCCCACAACCTGGCCGTGATGGTCGCCCTGACGGACGGCGCAGCTCTCACCCTGACGACCAATCCGCAGCGAGCGACGATCGCTCTGGAGGAAGCATCCAAGGCGGGACGCACCGCTCTCACCGACATGAGGCAGGTGCTGGGGATCCTGCGCGACTCCGATGCGGAGGCTAGTCGTGAGGCGACGCCACACCTGAGCGCGCTGGACCAGCTGGTCGAGACGGTCCGTCACACCGGCCTCGACGTCCGGTACCGCACCAGCGGACCGATCCAAACACTTCCCGAAGCACTCCAGCTCAGCACGTACCGGATCGTTCAGGAGGCGCTGACCAACGTGATGAAGCATGCGCACGGGGCTCGCGTCGTGACCGTCGACGTCGCGACGTCGGAGGTCGAGGTCGTCATCGTGGTGCAGGACGATGGCACCGCCTCGACCGCACCGCCTGGGGTGGGGCACGGGCTGGTCGGGATCCGCGAACGTGCGGCCCTGCACGGCGGGACGGTCAGCGCCGGAGCGACGCCTGCCGGTTGGCGTACCGAGTCGCGTCTGCGGATCGAGCACCTCGACGAAGGAGGCCAAGGATGATTCGCGTCCTCCTTGCCGATGACCAACCACTGCTCCGCATGGGGTTCCGGATGGTGCTCGAGGCCCACGACGGGTTGGAGGTCGTCGGCGAGGCGGCCGACGGCGCTCAGGCCGTCTCTGCCGTCGCCGAGCTGAGTCCCGACGTGATCGTGATGGACGTGCGGATGCCCGGGCTCGACGGCATCGAGGCGACGCGGCGGATCGTGGGGGAGCGCCCCGACACCCGAGTGCTGATCCTGACCACCTTCGACGTGGACGAGTACGCGGTCGAGGGCTTGAAGGCGGGAGCCAGTGGATTCCTGCTCAAGGACGTGCCGCCGGCCGAGCTCGTCGCTGCGATCCACACCGTCGCGGAGGGCGACGCCGTGGTGGCGCCCGCCGTCACACGACGCCTGCTCGACCGCTTCATCCGGGGAGACGGCGACGACTCGCCGGACCTGGCGCGGTTGGAGGTCCTCACCAGCCGTGAGCAGGAGGTGCTCGAGCTGATCGGGCTCGGTCACACCAACCAGGAGATCGCAGAGAAGCTGTTCCTGTCGGAGGCGACCGTGAAGTCCCACGTCAGCCGCATCCTCGGCAAGCTCGACCTGCGCGATCGGGTGCAGGCCGTGATCTTCGCCTACGAGACGCGCTTGGTCAGGCCGAGCTAGCCCTTGCGCGCCCGAGCGGCGTGCTTGGCCCGCTCGTTCTTGTCCAGGTGCACCTTGCGGATGCGGACCGCGTCCGGGGTGACCTCGACGCACTCGTCGTCGCGACAGAACTCCAAGCACTGCTCGAGGCTGAGCTTCTTCGGCGGGATGAGCTTCTCGAAGTTGTCCGAGGTGGAGGAGCGGACGTTGGTCTGCTGCTTCTCCTTGGTGATGTTCACGTCCATGTCGTCGGCGCGCGAGTTCTCGCCGACGATCATGCCCTCGTAGACCTCGGTGGTCGGCTCGACGAACATGACGCCGCGCTCCTGCAGATTGGTCATCGCGTAAGGGGTGGCCGCGCCGGCGCGGTCGGCGACGAGCGAGCCCTGCGAGCGGGACTGGATCGGGCCGGCCCTCGGCTCATATCCCTCGGAGATGTGGTGGGCGATGCCGGTGCCGCGGGTCTGGGTGAGGAACTCGGTACGGAAACCGATCAGGCCGCGCGACGGAACCAGGAACTCCATGCGGACCCAGCCGGTGCCGTGGTTGGTCATCTGCTCCATGCGGCCCTTGCGCAGCGCGAGCAGCTGGGTGATCGCACCGAGGTGCTCCTCGGGAGCATCGATGGTGAGGCGTTCCGTGGGCTCGTGCAGCTTGCCGTTGATCTCCTTGGTGACGACCTGCGGCTTGCCGACGGTGAGCTCGTAGCCCTCGCGGCGCATCTGCTCGACGAGGATCGCCAGCGCCAGCTCGCCGCGGCCCTGAACCTCCCACGCATCG
>JBQCDC010000103.1:0-3125 GCA_051961575.1 Marmoricola sp. | reverse complement strand
CCTTCCTGCTCAGCCCGCGGTCGTCCTACATCACGGGCGTGATGCTGCCCGTGGACGGCGGAGCTATGCAGGCGCTTTGACGCCCGGCTCGGCCTCGCGAGCCTTCGCGTGCAGCATGCGCCGACGCTCGTCGTAGGCCAGGTAGAAGAACCCGAAGACGGCGAGCACGCCGAAGAACCACCACTGCAGACCGTAGAAGAAGTGCGGGCCGTCACCGGTGTCGTCGGGCATGTCCACGAGTCCGAGATGCACGCTGGGAGCTGGAGTCTGGATCTCCATGTCGACGGGATTTCCGTAGACCGCGTAGCTCTTGCCCACCCAACTCGCGAACGACTGCGCGGACAACGCCCGCGTCGAAGCGTTCGAGATCACCGTGGCGTCGCCGGTCGCGGAAACGCGCACCCATCCCGTCACCGTGACCTCACCCGAGGTCGGGGCCGGCGTGGACGGACGTACGTCACCGTTGTTCGCCGAGCTCATCCAGCCTCGCTCGACGAGGACCGCCGCACCCGAGGGCGTGATCAACGGCGTGGCGACCCGAACGCCGGGGGCGCCGTCGTCGTTGGTCTGGTACTTGATGACGAGCGTGTGCGAGTCGTCCCAGCGTCCGTGGATCGTCACGCGGCGCCATTCCACGCTGTTGTCGCGCGCGACGCCGGGCTTCAGGAGCGTGTCCACGGGGACCGGAGGCTGCGCGAGGTTGTGCTGGATGCGGGTGTTGTCGTGGTGCTTCTGCTGCAGTCGGTCGAACTGCCACTGCCCGAGCCACCACGCGCCGTAGGCCATCAGGCCCACGACGACGAAGAAGATCAACCAACGACGGCTCAGGAGAAAACGCACGGGCTGAGACTAAAGGGTCTCGATCTCACGCAGAAAACCGCGTGCCTGAAGGAAATCACCGAGCGTCGAGCGGTGCTCCTCGCAAGCCAGCCAGGACTTCCGGCGATCGGGTGTGTGCAGCTTCGGGTTGTTCCACCGAAGGTCGTAGACCGCGGTGACGCTGCAGCCCTTGGCTGAGCAGAGCGCCGCGTCGTCACTCATCGAAGCTCCCGATGTTGCTCGTCGGGGCCCTCGAACGGGTCACCCGGAATGATCGGCGAGGCACTGTTCGCCATCACCACCGCCACGTAGGGGAGCACCGCAGCGGCGATGATGAGGAGGATGGCCAGCCAGGGGATCGGGATCGCCAGGACGGCTCCGATGAAGCAGAGCGTGCGGATGGTCATCGAGATCATGTAGCGCTTCTGGCGGTGGTCGATGTCCTTGGTCGGACTCTCGGCGGCCGTCGTGATCCGAGGGACGTACTCCTCGGTTCTCCGCGCCCAACTCACACTGTCAGGATACGCGGCGTGGGAAGGTAGATCCCCACGGCCATTGAGACTTCGGAGGCAACCATGTCGAACCGCACCTACCGCGTCACGGAGATCGTCGGCACCTCGCCCGACGGCATCGACCAGGCGATCCGCAACGGCATCGAGCGCGCCTCGCGGACGCTGCGCCACATCGACTGGTTCGAGGTCACGCAGATGCGAGGACAGGCCAAAGATGGCGCGGTTGAGCACTTCCAGGTCGGTCTGAAGATCGGCTTCCGCCTCGAGGACGAGTGACCACGAGCCCGTGGTGAGCGATCGCCGCCTGGTCATCGTCCGGCACGCCAAGGCTGAGCCCTATACCGGGTCCGACCACTCTCGTGCGCTCACCGCTGGCGGCGCTCGTGCGGCCGCCAGCGTGGGACGTTGGCTCGCCGAGACTGGTGTCGTGCCCGACTACGCCCTGGTCTCGAGCGCGACCCGCACGCGGCAGACCTGGAGTGGGATCACGGCCGCTTTCGACGGCGAGATCCACACCGAGTTCAGCGACGACCTCTACGGCGCGGGCCCCGAGGACGTGATCGACGCGGTGCGGTGGGTTCCCGTCGACGCGAAGACCGTCGTCTACGTCGGCCACAACCCCACCGCGGGAGAGTTGCCGCACCTGCTCGACGACGGCACCGGCGACCACGCGCTCCTCGCCCAGATCGCGATGAGCTACCCGACGGCCGCCGTTGCGGTGCTCGAGGTCGAACGCCCCTGGTCGGAGCTGAGCATGGGGAGCGCCCGGCTGGAGGCGTTCTTCGTCGGAGACCGCGGCTAAGAGGTCTCGGGCACCGGCGGCGCCGGAGTCACGATGCCGGCGGCTTCGTCAGCCGCCTCGATCTCCTCGCGGCTGATCCCCAGCAGATACATGATCGTGTCCAGGTAGGGCACGTTCACCGCAGTCGGCGCGGCTTCGCGCACCACGGGCTTGGCGTTGAAGGCGATGCCCAGTCCGGCGACGTTGAGCATGTCGAGGTCGTTGGCGCCGTCGCCGATGGCGATCGTGGCGGCCATCGGGATGCCGAGCTGGTTGGCGAAGCGCTCGAGGGCGCGCGCCTTGCCCGGCCGGTCGACGATCTCGCCCACCACGCGACCCGTGAGCTTCCCGTCGACGACCTCGAGCTCGTTGGCGGCCGCGAAGTCGATGTTCAGACTGGCCGCGAGGCGATCCGTGATCTGGGTGAAGCCGCCGGACACGATCGCGAACCGATAGCCCAGCCGCTTGAGTGTGCGGATTGTCGTGCGCGCACCGGGTGTTAGCACCAGCTCGTTGTAGACCTGGTCCAACGCCGACGCCGGTACGCCCTTGAGTAGCGCGACCCGAGCACGCAGGCTCTCCGCGAAGTCCAGCTCGCCGTTCATGGCGCGCGCGGTGACCTCGGCGACCTCGGCCTCGCAGCCCGCGTGGGCCGCGATCATCTCGATGACCTCGCCCTGGATGAGGGTGGAGTCCACGTCCATGACGATCAGTCGCATGCTGCGCCGAAGCAGGTTCGCGGGCTGCACGGCGACGTCGACGCCCTGCCGAGCGGCCTCGGCGGCCAGCAGGGCTCGGAGCTCATCGGGTTGCGCGCCGGAGATGTGGAGGTCGATCGCCGTCACGGGGTAGCGCGCCATGCGCTCGATGCGGTCGATGTTGGCGCCGGCGTCGGCGATCCGGCCGGCGATCGCGGCCATCGCGGCCGCACGCAGCGGCGAGCCGATGATGGTGACGTGCGACCGGCCCGAGGCGCGGGAGCGGTTGTCGCCGACGCCCTGCTCGACGTCGAC
>JBQCDC010000102.1:0-6208 GCA_051961575.1 Marmoricola sp. | reverse complement strand
ACGACATCGACCTGCGCCTGCGTCCGCAGAGCTTCTTCCAGACGAACACGACGGTCGCTGCCGCTCTCTACCAAGGTGCCCGCGACTTCCTGACGGACGTGAACGCCCACCGGGCTTGGGACCTCTTCTGCGGCGTCGGCGGATTTGCGCTGCACCTCACCCGCCCTGACCTGGCGTTCACCGGGGTGGAGATCAGCCCGGAGGCGGTTGCCAGCGCACAGAGTTCAGCGCCGCCGTACGTCGAGTTCGTTGCCGACGACGCGCTGGCCTACGCCGACCGGGCGTTCTCGGCGGGCGACTCCCCCGACCTCGTCGTGGTGAACCCACCGCGCCGCGGCCTCGGGCCGGAGCTCGCCGCCATGCTCGAGGACAGCCGAACCGGAACAGTGCTCTACTCCAGCTGCAACGCCGAATCCTTGGCTCGCGACCTCGAGGCGATGCCGTCGCTGCGCCCTCAACGTGCTCGCATCTTCGACATGTTTCCGCACACGAGCCACTACGAGGTTCTGACGCTGCTGGCGCGGTGAGCGCCCCGAGCAGGGATCGAACCTGCGACATGTCGCTTAGAAGGCGACCGCTCTATCCAACTGAGCTATCGGGGCTTGTTGCGCGCCTAGTATCGCGCGGCCCGCTCGCGATCTTCAGTCGACGCTCACCAAGACACAGCTGACGGTGGTGTCCTCGCTGGCGTAGTAGGCCGCGCAGGCGCGGTGGTAGCCATCCGCGATCAGCAGCTTGAAGCCGGTGCGAACCAGGAGGATCGGCGAGAGCTTCTTGCCCCCTCTGGCCTTGTCGAGGTTCCGCGCCACATGCACGTTGTCCGGTGGCAGCACCGGCAGGCCACTCGCACGGATGATGTCCTTGGCCTTGCGCTGCTTGATATCGCTCTTGCGGAGCTTCTTCACGATCTTGCGAACGCGATCTCCGTCGAAGTGCAGCGTGAGGTAGTCGTGCGCAGCGTCGTAGTCGTGCGCCTCCGGCGCGTCCATCCAAACGATGTCAACGGGATCGGGAGCCATTCCGCCAACCTATGCCCGACTACTGGGCGAGCGCACTCTCCAGAGCGTTCGCGAGGTCGAGCGGGTCGGTCTGCGTCAACGGCTTCCCGTCGAGCACGACCTCAAGCGTTCCTTTGGATCCGGTCGCGGAGCCCTGTGTGAACAGCTGGTCGTGGATCGAGAGCGCGCGTGACGGACTGCTCGCGAGCGCCACGTCGTAGAGCGTGTCGCTGCCGACGGGAATCACATAGCGGATCTGAACGATGCCCGCTGCGGCATCGGCGCGGAGGAACGCCTGCACGCTGCGCTCGAAGACGGCGCAACGTCCGCAGGTGAAGGCCTCCGTGATCACGACGTGGTGGCGAGCCTTGAGGGGCCCGATCACGAGCTGTCCGTTCACGTTCTTGACCGAGAGCGCCGTCGGCGGCGCCGGGGCCTTGCCTGGCTGATGGGTGTACCAGTAGCCGGCGGCGACCACGAAGGCAAGAGCGACCATGACCACACCGACCAGAAGCATGCGGCGATTGCGCACCTTGATGTCGGTGTCGTCGACAGAGGGACGCGGCGGGCGTCCGGGCGCCTGGCTCATCGGCCTCCTCCGGTCGCACTCGTTAGGGGTCACAGAACCAGAAGGCCCCGCGCAGCGACTACCTACGCAATCGTCACGCGGGGCTTCCGGATCAAACTGGGGTGATCGACGGGGCTTGAACCCGCGACCCTCGCGACCACAACGCGATGCTCTACCAGCTGAGCTACGACCACCATGCGAGGGATGAGTGTAGCGGTTACCTACTTCTCGTCCGAATCGGGATTAGCCGAGTCAGCGACACCCGTGATCGAGCCCTGGTGTCGCTGTGCGATCACGCGCGCCTCCTCGGAGTCCGGCCCCGGCAACGGCACGAACACTGCGTCGCGGTAGTACCGCAGCTCCTCGATGCTCTCCTGGATGTCGGCCAGCGCTCGGTGGTTGCCGTTCTTGACCGGCGCCGCGAAGTAGGCCCGCGGGAACCACCGTCGCGACAGCTCCTTGATCGAGGAGACATCGACGATCCGATAGTGCAGGAACGCTTCGAGCTCGGGCATGTCACGCGCCAGGAACGCTCGATCGGTGCTGACGGTGTTACCCGCCAACGGCGGGCGGGAGCCGTCAGGGCAGTGCTCGCGGATGTAGGCGAGCACCTGCGCCTGAGCGTCCTCCAGCGTCGTGCCCGACGCCAGCTCCTCGAGCAGGCCCGACGACGTGTGCATCGAGGTGACGAACTCGTTCATCTGGTCCAGCGCCTCAGCCGGCGGTTTGATCACGACGTCGACGCCCTCTCCGAGCACGTTGAGCTCGAAGTCGGTGACCAGAGCTGCGACCTCGATGAGCGCATCCGCTCCGAGGTCGAGCCCGGTCATCTCACAGTCGATCCAGACGAGGCGTTCGGTCACGGGTAGTGACCTTAGCCCTCCTGGAGGGTGGTCGGCGCTCCGTGCACCGATGGGATGGTGCCCAACCGGCCTTTCTGGAAGTCCTCGTAGGCCTGCATGACCTCGGCCTTGGTGTTCATCACGAAGGGGCCGGCCCACGCCACTGGCTCACGGATCGGCTGCCCGCCGAGAATCACGACGTCGAACTCCGGCGTGCGCGAGTCGTGCTTGGTCGCACCCTCGACGGTGATGAAGTCACCCGCACCCAGCACCGCCAGGTTGCCCGCCTGGATCGGACGCTGCTCCAGGCCGACGGAGCCGTGCCCGGACAACACGTAGACCAACGCGTTGTAGGACGGCTCCCACGGCAGGTCGAGGCGCGCGCCCGCTGCGACGGTCGCGTGGACCATCGTCATCGGGGTGTGGGTCGAACCCGGGCCCTCGATCTGGCCGACCTTGCCGGCGATCACGCGGATGAGGGCGCCCGCGTCAGCGGAGGTGCCCAGACCCACCTGGCCGGATCGGATGTCCTGGTACTTGGGCTGGATCATCTTGTCGGCCTTGGGCAGGTTCACCCACAGCTGCAGGCCGTGGAAGAGTCCGCCCTTCTGCACGAGCCACTCCGGCGGAGCCTCGATGTGCAGCAGACCGCTGCCGGCGGTCATCCACTGCGTGTCGCCGTTGGTGATCGTGCCGCCACCGCCGTGCGAGTCCTGGTGATCGAAGACTCCGTCGATGATGTAGGTGACGGTCTCGAAGCCTCGGTGCGGGTGCCACGGCGTGCCCTTGGGCTCGCCGGGCGCGTACTCCACCTCACCCATCTGGTCGAGATGGATGAACGGGTCGAGGTCGCGCAGGTCGACACCCGCGAAGGCGCGGTGGACCGGGAAGCCCTCCCCCTCGTAGCCCTTCGGGGCCAGGGTCACCTGCTTGACCGGACGGACCGTGTCACCGAGTCCGGGAACACGCAGCCGGTTCAAGACGGTCAGGTCGTCAACAGTGATTGCGGGCATTGCTCCTACCTCCTACTGGATTGTCGCTCTGCACCTAGAACAGTAGTTGAAGATTAAACATTCCGCCAGAGGCGACAACAATCGGTTTCGCGAGGTCCGGCGCGCACCCATGCAACGAATTTCATATGAGGCAGTCGATCCTGCTAAGGTTCCACTCGCTTCAAGCGCCGTTAGCTCAATGGGTAGAGCAGCTGACTCTTAATCAGCGGGTTCGGGGTTCGAGTCCCTGACGGCGCACAGAGCACAAGACCCGGGACCCGTAACAGGCCCGGGTCTTGTCCTTTTCTGCCCGACCAGCCCTCAACTTGACTCTCCGCTGGTCCTGAGTCAGCCTTCTCCTCGGGGCAATCAGGTAAGGCTTACCTAAAGAAGGTTATTGTGGGACTAGGTCAGACGCTGCTGCTCGGCGTAATCGCGGGCGGCACCATCGTCTTCGGACTTCCGGTCGGACGGATGCGGAACCCCGCCCCCACGCTGCGGCTGATGCTGAACGCGATCGCCACCGGCATTCTGATCTTCCTGATCTGGGACGTGCTCAGCCACGCCTGGGAGCCCGTCGACTCCGCTCTGAGCGCCTTCCACGACAACCATCACAACGGACTCGGCTCCGCCTTCGGGTACGGCGCCCTCTTCGCCGTGGGCCTCATCGTCGGACTCGGTGCGTTGGTGGTCTACGAATCGTGGATGAGCCGCGCCATGCAGTCCGAGTTGGCCAAGCGCACCGGGCTCGCGAGCTGGTCCGTCGGCCGCCACCTCGCGCTGATGATCGCGGTGGGCATCGGGCTTCACAACTTCGCCGAGGGCCTCGCCATCGGACAGTCGGCCGCCAAGAACGAGGTCGCCCTGGCCGTGCTTCTGGTCGTCGGCTTCGGGCTTCACAACGCGACCGAGGGGTTCGGCATCGTCGCGCCGTTGGCCGGCGCCCACGACACCGATGAGGGACGTCCGACGTGGAGGTTCCTGCTCACGCTGGGTCTGATCGGTGGCGGACCGACGTTCCTCGGCACCTGGATCGGGCACGGATTCACCAGCGACGCCGTCAGCGTCGTCTTCCTGACTCTTGCCGCGGGCTCGATCCTCTTCGTGGTGATTCAGCTGCTCAACGTCGCGAGCAAGGCCAAGCGCTCGGACCTGCTGGCGGTTGGGTTGCTGATCGGGATTCTGGCGGGGTTTGTTACCGACGCGATCGTCACCGCCGGCGGCGCCTAGATTTCGTGACGCCGCTGCGCGGCTCCTCAACTCCGTTAGAGGTAGAGGCCCGCGGTCTCGCTGTCGCCCAGGCGATCGGCGGCGACGGCATGGATGTCGCGCTCCCGCACGACGACGTAGATCTCGCCCTGGACCTCGACTTCGGCCTTGTCCTCGGGGTCGAAGAGGACTCGGTCATCGACCTTCACGGTGCGCACGTGCGAGCCGACGGAGACGACTCGGTACCAGTGCAGGCGTCGACCGCCCATGGCGGCGGTGGCCGGAATGAGGATGCCGCCTGAGGAGCGCCGCTCGCCGGCCTCGCTCTCGACCGCGACCAGGACGCGATCGTGCAGCATCCGGATCGGGGTGCGCGGCGACTCGGCGTCGACCCCCGACGTGCTGATGGAGCCCGAGGACACGCTCAGCCGACGACCTTGCGGATCAGCTTCAGCACGACGACGACTCCGACCACTCCGCCGACGACCTTGATGATGTTGTCCTGGCGTGGCGTGCCGTTCTCGTCCACGAAGAAGTTGCGCACGCTGTGCACCTGGCGGGTCGCAATCGTCTTGGGGTGCGCCCGGTACGCGAGTTGGTCGATCGTTGCTGCGAGACGCTCACGCGTCTGCTCGATCTCGTTCTCGATCTCGTTGAGGTTCTTGTCGCCCACGGCTCGCTCCTGACGTCGGTGTCGTCGGTTTGGAAGGCTACCGTGTCCGCATGGCCACGACTCCTCGACTCTCCCCTGGCGACACAGCACCCGCGTTCACTCTCGAGACCGACACGGGCGATCAGGTCAGCCTGAGCGACCTCAAGGGTCGCAAGGTCATCGTCTACTTCTACCCGGCCGCCATGACGCCGGGCTGCACCAAGCAGGCGTGCGACTTCACCGACTCGCTGTCCTCGCTGAAGGCCGCGGGCTACGAGGTGGTCGGCATCTCCCCCGACAAGCCGGCCAAGCTGGCCAAGTTCCGCGAGCGCGATGGCCTCACCATCACGCTCGCCAGTGACCCGGACAAGGCGACGATGTTGGCCTATGGCGCCTTCGGTGAGAAGAAGCTCTACGGCAAGGTCGTCGAGGGCGTCATCCGCTCGACCTTCGTCGTCGACGAGGACGGCACGATCGAACTGGCGCAGTACAACGTGAAGGCGACGGGGCACGTCGCGAAGCTGCGACGGGATCTCGGCCTCGACTGATTGGCCTAGACTTCACACGCTTCTCAGCCGAAGTGGCGGAATTGGCAGACGCGCCAGACTTAGGATTTGGTGCCTTCGGGCGTGGGGGTTCAAGTCCCCCCTTCGGCACAATTAGATGAGGTCGACCAACTTGGTCGCGATCTCGCGAAGCGCCTTCCCTCGATGCGATATGGCGTCCTTCTCTTCTTTGCCGAGCTCCGCCGAGGTGCGGTCGTCGTCGGTGTCATCGGGGACGAAGAGAACGTCATAGCCAAAGCCGTCGAGCCCCCGAAGTTCACGGATCACGCGTCCGTGCATCTCGCCTTCGACTACGAACTCGCCTTCGGCGTGGCATACGGCGACCGCACAGACGAAGTGAGCTCCGCGCCGCTCGTCGGGGACATCCTCGAGCTGATCGAG
>JBQCDC010000101.1:0-5737 GCA_051961575.1 Marmoricola sp. | reverse complement strand
ACGTCGCCGTCGCTGATCGGGTTGGTTTCGATCTCCCAACCGAGGACGTCCGCGTAGAACGCGCCGGCGCCCTTCTGGTCGGAGGTGTGGAGCTCCACCCAGCAGGGTGTGCCCTGGACATATGAGTCAAAAACGGCCATGTCGCCAGCCTGCACCCCGCCACCGACAGTCCTCAAGCAAACGTTTCGTGACGCCCGAGAGGCCCCTCGGAAAGAGAGGAACCCGACCGACGCTGACGGGGGAACAGCGCCGATCGGGTTCTCTATGGAAGTTAGCCGAGCAGTGCGTGGCTACGCAAGCGAATGCGTGTTTCTGCAGGCCGATCGGTGATGATTCCGTCAACGCCGAAATCGATGCACAGGTCAACATCAGCAGGGTCATTGACTGTCCACACGTGAACCCGTGTCCCAGAGGAGATCATCCGCCCCACCTGATCGGGCGCCTTCTTCACGACCTTGATCCCCGGGCCCGCGATCCAGTCGGGATCGGCCACCGGCTGGACCCGCCACCACTGGTGCGGGCGGTCCATCAGGTAGACCACATCGAGTGCCGGCGCCAGCCGACGGATCCGCCGGAGCGCCACCCACGAGAAGCTCATCACGCGCACCGGCGAGTCGGCGCCGGTCCAGCCGAACTCGTTGAGCATCCGCACCAGCGACTCCTCGACCTGGTTGCCGTAGCGAGTCGGGTGCTTGGTCTCGATGGCGAGCTTCACGCCGGCAGCCGCGGCCGTCTCGAGCAGGCGCCGCAGGGTCAGCACGCCGACCTCGTCACGGGTCCACGACACGTCCGTCTGGGACTTCCAGGCGCCGAAGTCGATGCGGTTGAGCTCGGCCAGAGTCGAGGTCGAGACGATTCCGTCGCTGAGACCGGTACGACGCAGCGTCCGGTCGTGCAGGCACACCAGCTCGCCGTCGGCGGTCAGCCGGACGTCGCACTCGAGGGCGTCCGCGCCCTGCGCGATGGCGGCCCGATAGGCGGCGATCGTGTGCTCGGGGTACTGCGCGCTCGCGCCACGGTGAGCGACGACCTGGGGCTGTCGCGTGCTCGCGTGCGTCGGCGTCAACACAACTTCATCGTGACAGATACTCACGCTCAAACCGTTACAAACCGATTTCTGCGTATTGCAACATCAAGATTGCGTGTTCGTGGCGACTAGGTGGCCAAATCTCAGCGCTGCGAGCGCAGGAACTTGCCGAAGTGCGGCACCGTGAAGGCCACCGTTCCCCGCTCGGCCGCATAGACGAGGCCCTTCTTGATCAAGCCATCGCGCGCCGGACTCAACGACTGCGCCTTGCGGTCGAGGTAGTCGGCCACCTCGGCCGTGCTCACGGCCTGGTCGCGGTTGTCCTCCCCCAGCGCCGCCATGGCGAGCATGTACTCGCGCTCGGCAGGCGTCGCCCGGTCGTAGCGTGCGCCGAAGAAGCCGACGGCCAGCTCGGCCTCCGCCTCGGGAGCGGCCTGCACCACGTCCGACCACTCGATCTGCTCCGACAGCGCCACGTCCCAGACGGCCTTGCCGTAGGCCTGCACGAAGTACGGGTAGCCGTCGGTGAGGTGATAGAGCTCCTCCAGCGCCTTCGGGGCGTAGGTTGCGCCCTCCGTGGCGGCGGGCAGCGTCCAGGCTCGCTCAGCCATCTCGCGTGGGAGGCGGTCCACGTGCACGTAGCGGAAGAGGCGCTCGGCGTAGGACTTCGACGCCGACAGTGCGACCGGAAGGTGCGGCAACCCGGCACCGACGACGATCAATGGAACGGCCTGCTGGCTGATCTCGTGACAGGCGCCGCACAGCGCGCCCAGCTCGTCGGCGGAGATGTCCTGCATCTCGTCGATGAAGACCGCGATGCCCACGCCCAGGTCGCGTCCCAGTGACGCGGCGGCGCTGAAGAGCTCGATGAGGTCAAGCTCCAGGTCGCCCGAGTCGGCGCGACCCCGAGCGGCGGCCACATCGATCGGAGGGGTCCAGACCCGGCCCTTGGGCGCCGAGGCCCGCGCGGTCTTGCGGTCGTTGGCCGTGGTCTGCAGCGCGAACGACTTGAGGACGGACATCGCCTCGTCGACCCGATCGGTGTCGCGGTGGCGATGGCCGATCTCGCGCAGCGCGGCATGCAGCGCTTGCGCCAGCGGCAGCCGCAGCGATTGGTCGGGGCGCGCCTCGATCTTGCCGGTCCCCCAGGCCCGCTGCACCGCCTGACTACGCAGCGCGTTCAGCAGCACGGTCTTGCCGACGCCGCGCAGCCCGGAGAGCACCATGCTCCGCTCCGGACGCCCCTGCGCCACGCGCTCGAGCGTGACGTCGAACTGCTGGAGCTCGCGATCACGCCCCGCGAGCTCGGGTGGCCGCTGCCCGGCGCCTGGCGCATACGGATTGCGGATCGGGTCCATGTCTTCGACGGTATCGAGAACTATCGGTCTCTCTAGGGATTTCGCTAGAGAGCGTGTCGCGGTTTCGTGACGCCGCTTCGCGGCTCCTCAACCCCCGGGGGACATACTGATTCCCGACCCAGGGGAGGGACATGCTCGAGATCGATCGACTCCACAAATCGTTCGGTGATCGCCATGCACTCAACGGCGTGAGCCTGAGTGTGGAACCCGGTGAGGTGTACGGGTTCGTCGGAGCGAACGGCGCCGGCAAGACCACCACCATGCGCATCGTCATGGGTGCGTCGCAGGCCGATTCCGGAGAGGTGAGCTGGAAGGGCCGACCCATCGACCTCGAGGTGCGCCGAACCATCGGCTACATGCCCGAGGAGCGCGGCCTCTATCCGCGCATGAAGGTGCGCAACCAGCTGCGCTACTTCGCCCAGTTGCACGGCCTGACCGACGACGCCGGCGCCGCGGACGCGTGGATCGCGCGTCTCGGCATCGAGCAGTACGCACACGACGACGTCATCAAGCTCAGCCTCGGCAACCAGCAGCGGGTGCAGCTGGCCACGGCACTCGTGCACGACCCTGACCTGCTGGTGCTCGACGAACCCTTCTCCGGACTCGACCCGGTCGCGGTCGACGTGATGAGTGAGGTGCTCCGCGAGCGCGCCGAGGCGGGCAACTCGGTGGTGTTCTCCTCCCACCAACTCGACCTCGTCGAGCGCCTGTGCGATCGCGTCGGGATCATTCGCGACGGAGTCATGGTGGAGCAGGGATCAGTCGACGAGTTGCGGCAGGGCGGACCGCGACGACTGCGCCTCGTCGCACCAGAGCTCAAGCCTGGTTGGGCGAACGGGCTCGTCGGCGTGACCGTCGAGAGCCACGACGGGTCGACCTCGATCGTCCGGATCGCCGATGACGCGGCTCCCGATATCGACCAACAGGTACTCCAAGCCGCGCTCGCAAGCGGCCCGGTGCACGAGTTCGTCCCCGTGACGCCGACCCTCACCGAACTCTTCCGCGACCTCGTGAGGCAGGCATCGTGACCAACATCGGAACCGTCGCCCTCATCGCCAAGCGCGAGATCCAGGCACGCATCCAGACCAAGGCCTTCGCGATCCTCACGGCACTCCTGATCGTCGCCGTGCTGGGCATCATCGCGCTCTTCAAGCTGATCGGCGGTGGCCCCACCACGCTCCATGTCGGCGTCACGACCACCGCGCAGCCCCTCACCTCCGCGCTCAAGTCCATCGGCAAGGCCGCCAACATCCAGGTCGCCGTCAGCGACGTGAGCTTGGCCGACGGGCAGGCGAAGGTTCGCTCGGGCGACCTCGACGCGGTGGTCACAGGCTCCGCCCACGGCAAGATCCGGACGACCGTCAACGACGACCTGTCCGACTCACTGCGCGGGATCCTGACCTCGATCGCTCAGCAGGAGGTCCTGCGCCAACAGATCTCCTCACTTGGCGGGCATCCCGCCGCGGTCGCGGCGGCGGTCGAGAGCGCGGGCGTCTCGGTGACGACCCTCGGGCACACCGACCCGCACCGAAGCCAACGCATCGCGATGTCCACCGTGATCGGCGTGCTGACCTACGTGATGCTGATGATCAGCATCCAGTTGACCGGTCAGGGCGTGGTCGAGGAGAAGTCGAACCGGATCGTCGAGATCCTGCTCGCCGCGGTCAAGCCCTGGCAGCTACTGGCGGGCAAGGTGCTCGGGATCGGCGTCGTCACGATCGCACAGGTCGCGCTTGTCGCGGTCGTGGGCGCCATCGGCGCCTCGGTCACCGGCGTTCTCCATCTCCCGAGCGGCCTCATCGGTGGAGCCGCGGCCCAGGCGGTGCTCTGGTACCTGCTGGGCTACGCGTTCTACGCGGTGCTCATGGCCGCAGCCGCATCCCTGATCTCCCGCCAGGAGGAGCTCGCCGGCGTCGGCACGCCGTTCACCCTGCTCATCGTGGCCAGCTACATCATCGGCGTCTCGGTGCTGCCGGCCGCGCCACACGGATCGACAGGCGCCGTGCTGTCGATGATCCCGTTGTTCGCACCGGTGCTCATGCCCATGCGTGCGGCCTATGGGCTACCCGCTTGGGAGGTGGTCGTGGCGCTTCTGATCATGCTGGCCGCCATCGCGATCGCGACCGTTCTCGCCGGAAGGGTGTATCGGAACGCCGTGCTCCGCAGCGGCAGCAAGGTCAGTCTGCGCAACGCGCTGCGAGGCACCGTCTGAGAAGGTAAGAGCGTGCCCGAGCTACCCGAGGTCGAAGCGCTGGCCAGCGATCTGCGCCAGCGGCTCGACGGGCGCGCGATCGCTCGCATCGACATCGCCGCCTTCAGCTGCCTCAAGACCTACGACCCCCCGATCACCGCTCTCAACGGCGGGTTCGTGGACAACGTGAGCCGACACGGCAAGGTCCTCGACATCGAGGCCTCGGGCGTGCACCTGGTCCTGCACCTGGCTCGGGCCGGCTGGATCCGCTGGATGGACGAGGCGCCCAAGCTGCCCGCACGCCCGAACAGCAAGTCCCCATTGGCCGCACGGATCCTCCTCGACAACGGCGCGGCCATCAATATCACCGAGGCCGGCACCAAGAAGTCGCTGGCCCTGTATGTCGTGCGCGATCCGGCCGACGTCCCGGGCATTGCCGCCCTGGGGCCGGATCCGATGGCGGACACGTTCACCCGCGATGTACTCCAGGGGATCCTCGAGGCCAACGGTCGCGCCCAGATCAAGGGCGTCCTGCGCATGCAGTCCAACATCGCCGGCATCGGCAACGCCTACTCCGACGAGATCCTGCACGCGGCGAAGATGTCGCCGTTCAAGCCCTCGAACAGCCTCAGCGACGACGAGCTCGACGCGCTCTACTCGGCCGTGCGGACCGTGCTCGACGACGCCCTCACCCGCGCCGACGGGATGGCGGCCACGGAGCTCAAGAGCGAGAAGAAGCGGGCCATGGCCGTGCATGGGCGGACGGGCGAGAAGTGCCCGGTCTGCGGAGACGTCGTGCGCGAGGTGTCCTTCGCGGACTCGAGCCTGCAGTACTGCGCCACCTGTCAGACCGGGGGGAAGCCACTGGCTGATCGACGGATGAGCAAGCTCCTCAAGTAATCAGCGCCAGCGATCGGGTAGCGGAACGTCGAGCAACCGCGGCAACCGCGCCAGGTACTCAGACCGATCGATCTCCTTGACCCCGAGCGTGGCCAGATGGGGCGTCAGCCATTGCGTGTCGATCAGCCGGTCCTCGCCGTCCCGCAGTAGGTCGACCAGCCCCACCAGCGCCACCTTCGACGCATCCCGACGATGCGAGAACATCGACTCCCCTGCGAACAGCCCGCCGATCGCCAACCCGTACAGGCCTCCGACCAGCTC
>JBQCDC010000100.1:0-5042 GCA_051961575.1 Marmoricola sp. | reverse complement strand
CTCTTCGACCGACAAGGGCTGCTCGGGACCAGCACGGTGACCTCGCTGGCCAACGCCAAGCGAGCCGTCGACTTCACCTCCGAGAACGTTCTCGGTGAGATTGGAATGGCATGAACACCCCACGAAATTCTTGGCTTCGCTCACAATTCCGCGGGGACCCCGTATGACGCTCGACATCACCGACCGTGGCCGGGTGCGCACGCTGACGCTGAACCGGCCCGACGCCCTCAACGCGTTCAATGAGGCGCTCTACGACGCCTGCGCCGACGCGCTCCTCGAGGCCGCCGAAGATCCGGGCGTCGCGGTCGTCGTGCTCACCGGCGCGGGTCGGGCGTTCTCGGCGGGCACCGACCTGCTCGAGATGGCGCAGATGAACACCGACCCGAACTTCCAGCGTGGCCGCCACGGCTTCCCGGGGCTGATCGACGCCCTGGCAGCCTTTCCCAAGCCGCTCATGTGCGCGATCAACGGCCTCGGGCTCGGCATCGGCACCACCATCATCGGATTCGCCGACCTGGTGTTCATGTCGACCACCGCCAAGCTGAAGTGCCCGTTCACCAGCCTGGGCGTCGCGCCCGAGGCGGCCTCCAGCTACCTGATGCCGAATCTCATCGGTCGCCAGAACGCCGCCTGGTTGCTCTTGAGTGCGGAGTGGATCTCGGCCACCGAGGCCAAGGAGATGGGTCTCGCGTGGAAGCTGAGCGAGCCGGAGTCGCTGATGGAGGACACCTACCGTCACGCCGATCTGCTCGCCTCGCGACCGATCTCGTCACTGCGGCACGTCAAGGCCGCGATGACCGTGCATCACCGGGATGCCGTGAAGATGGCGTTCGAGACCGAGGCGGCGTCGTTCGTCGAGCTGATGGGCGGTCCGGCCAACATGGAGGCCCTGACCGCCTTCGCCGAGGGCCGCGAGCCGGACTTCACCCGGCTCCCGCCCGGCTGGTGACGGGGTTCCGCGGTTTCACCACGGGGGTTGTGAAGTTGCCGCAACTTCAATCGGTTCGTGAGTGGAAGCACCCGGTCGACCAGGACGTCGCCTCGCGTGATGGCTCGTAGGGTATGGCCTGGATAGCGGCCTGCGAACTGATCAAATTGGTGGCTTGCCGATCGAACTGTCGATCGGGAAGCCACCAATTCACAACCCGGGTTGTGAAACCGCGGATCCGGGAGCGTTACTCCTCAGGCCGGCAAAGGCGGCAGGCGGTGAGGCCCGCGCCGGCGCCAGCCGGGTGGATGTCGCTGCGGCCCTCGAGCAACGGGCAGTCGGCCCGGTGCACCGTGGTGGAGCTGCCGGCGACGACGAGCACCGAACCGGCGTGACGCTGTGCCGCGGGCGCGGCAGTGGTCGTCCCGGCCGAGGCATGCGAGATCGAGTCCGCCAGCACCAGCAACGTGTCGGACAGGCGCTTGTCGGAGTCCTTGAGGTCGGCGCCCACCCGCGCGATCCAGGCAGCGAAGTAGAGGAAGCCGCCGACGAACGTGATGCCCAGTCCGAGCAGACCGCCGGACACGATGTAGACGAGCTGGTTGTACTCATACGGCGTGTTCGCGATGCCGTACCAACCGAGGCAGATGACGACGATGCCGATCGGCATCAGCACCGCGCCGGCGACGAAGAGTCCGACCTGGACCAGGCGAGCATTGTCACCACGCAACGGCGCGACACCGTCGCGCACACCGGCGCGGGGGAGTGCCGTGGCCATCGGGCGCTCGTTCGCCACCGGCAGCTGGGGCGGCGGGGGCGGAGCAGAGTAGGTGGTCGTCATCTCATGCCTTTCGCAGATCGGGGAGGCCGGTCGCCAGACCGTGGGTGCACGTACTGCCAGCGCCGAGCGCTGTGAGGGCTGCGGCGCGGAAGAACCAGCCGAGGCCAGCCGCGAGGATCAGACCGCCGACGGTGAGGAGAGCCGGGACGCTGCCCAGAGCCGGTAAACCGGGTGCGCTCGCCTTCGCGATCGGTGTGGTCGCGTTACCGGTCGGCGTCGTGCCCGTGGTGGGCGCTCCCGTGACGGGTGAGCCGGTCGGAACGCCGGTGCCGCCGGTCGTGCCGACGTTGCCCGTGGTCGTTCCACCGAGGCCGCCGGTCGAACCGCCGCCCAGGTTGAGCGCCGCGCTGGTCTGGGCGCTGCTGGAGACGTCACCCAGGGCCACGACGATCTTCGGGTGTGCCTGAAGGATGCCGAGCAGCGTGGTCTTGAGCTGGCCGGCCGAGTCGGGGAGCTTGGCGATGATCCCGGCGAGCGGCAGCTTGTTGAGCTTGAGCAGGCTCATCACGGGTTGCGTGTCGATGGTGATCACCGGACCGAGTGCGGCCGCGGTCGCCTGATTTCCGCTGATCGTCTTGATGGGCTTGGGGAGGTCGATGCTGATGCCCAGGCTGGCAAGCGCCTTGGTCGGGTTCGACGACAGGCCGGGGATGGCCGTCGTCTTGCCCGACGCCTCGATCCCGTCTGAGGTGAACTTGAAGGCCGTGCCGGCAATGGTCATGCCGCCGTAGGTGACCTTCTGCGTCACCTTGCCGCCGCCGTCCAGGCTGCTCGAGGACTCGGTGCTGACCGTGACGCCCTCGAGCTTGACGAGACCACCGAGCAAGTCGACCTCACCGATCTGGCTGGTGGCGGTCGCCGTGACCACCGTCGGGTCGCTGTAGTCAGTGACGCTGCTGCTGCTCATGCCACCGGCGCTGACGAGCGCGCTCAGCACACCGAGCGGGTTGCTTCCGGTGTTGGAGCCCGATCCCGGCGGGTTCAACAGACCCGTCAGCCCGGAGAGGCTGCCGGACTTCAGCTGGTCGAGCGGGTTCGAGCTGCCGGTGGTGCTGTCGCCCGCCACCTGCCCGGACGACGAGTAGCCGGCGCGAGCCGACGCCTGCTTGTCGCTGGCGGAAACTCGGCCGACCATGCCCGGGAAGAACTCCTGGCTCGCCGAGTTCGGAGTGCCGGGGAACTGGGCATTGGCGTGTACCGGATAAGGGCTCGCCAGTGCGGCGGGGAGGCCGATTTGGGTGACGATCGTGGGAAGCCCGTTGCCGACCGCGTCGCCCGGCCACATGGCCGACGCCATCGCCGTCGAGACGGGACCGGAGGAGCCGCCCACGGTCGTGTGGGAGAAGTCGAGTTCGACCTGCGGGCTCGCCGGGACCGGGATCGCCGGCTCGAAGATCTCCACGCGTAGGGGCGCAGCGGTGGCCGAGGTCGAGAAGCCGCTGTAGGGCGTCCCCGCGGCCGGCGCTGCCGCCGCACCACCGGCGAACGTACTGACCATCGCACCTGCTGCGAGCAGCGCGGAGCCGACTCCGATGACCGGTCTGTGGGCTGATCTCATGCTGCGCCTCCCATCACCACGTCAGTAACAACGTCGCGGATCTCATCGGGGTCACCCTCAGCCACGATTCGTCCACCTGTCATCACCGCCGCATGGTCCGCGATCTTGAGAGCCGTGCGCGCGAACTGTTCCACCACCAGGATTGAAACACCTGAGTCTGCGATCCGCCCCACGGTTTCGTACAGCTCCTCCACGATGAGCGGCGCGAGTCCCATGGAGAGCTCGTCGAGCAGCAAGAGAGCCGGGTCCGAGGTGAGCGCGCGCGCCAGCGCGAGCATCTGCTGCTCGCCTCCCGACATCGTCCCGGCGTACTGGAGCCGACGCTCGTGCAGTCGTGGGAAATAGCTGAAGGCCGTGTCGAGCACCTGGGCCGCGGACACCCCCGCATAGGACATCAGCTTGAGGTTCTCCTCGACCGTGAGGTTCGGGAAGACGCTGCGACCCTCGGGGATCGTCGTCAGGCCGAGCTGGGCGAGCTCCTCGGGCTTGGCGTTGTGCACGCTGACGCCCGCCAGGTGGATGTCACCCGCGGTCTGCTGCATCTGGCCGCTGATCACCTTGAGGAAGGTCGACTTGCCGCCGCCGTTGGGGCCGAGGAGAGCCACCACCGCACCCTTGGGGATGCGCAGGTTCACGCCACGCAGCACCTCGAGACGGCCGTAGGCCGCGTGGATGTCGATGGCTTCGAGAATGGGCACGCTCATGAGATCGGCTCCATGTCGATGAGAGTGGAGGAGGCGGCCTCGTCGAGGGTGTCGCTGTAGCCGAGGTAGGCCTTCTGCACGTGCGGGTTCTGGCGGATCTGCTCGGGCGTGCCCTGAGCGATGATCGTGCCGAAGTCGAGCACGTTGATCGTCGAGCACACCGCCATCACCAGGTCCATGTCGTGCTCGACCATGAGGATGCCGACGCCTTCACCAGCCAGGTCCTTCAGCAGCTCGCCGAACGTCTCGGTCTCGGTCTCGTCGAGGCCGGAGGACGGCTCGTCGAGCAGGAGGAGCCGCGGCTGGCAGGCCAGCGCTCGGGCGACCTCGAGCAGGCGAGCGGTACCGGTGGGAATCGAGTCCGCGCGGTCGTAGGCGTGGGCGGCGATGCCGACGCGCTCGAGGAGCTCATCCGCGGCGCTGTTCGTCGACTTGCGCCAGTGCCGCCATCCGTGATGGATGTCGAGCGCGACCCGGACGTTGTCGCGAACACTCAGCGAACCGAAGGCTTCGAGTCGCTGGAAGGTGCGACCGATTCCGCGCCGCGCACGGCGGTTCACCGTGTAGCCGGTGATGTCGTGGTCATCGAAGTACACCGAGCCGGACGTGGGCTTCTGGAGGCCCGTGATCACGTTGAAGCAGGTCGTCTTGCCGGCACCGTTCGGACCGATCAGACCCGTGATCGTGCCCGCCTCGGCCTCGTAGCTGGCGCCGTCGACGGCGGTGACGCCGCCGAACCTGACGGTGACGTCCTCAACCCTGAGCAACGGCATGGGTCACCTCCTCGCCATCTTCGTCGTCGTAGTACTCATCCTCGTCGGCCTGTCGCCGAACCCGCTCGAAGCCGAGCCCGGGATAGCGGCGCACGAGGGCGGGATAGCCGGAGCTGCGTAGCCAGGGGACCAGTTCGAAGAGCCGGTTGGCGAGACCGTTCGGGTCGCGACCCAGCGCCACCGCGCCGAAGCCCAGGACCACGAAGAGGAGGCCGGCGATCTGCGGGTGGTTCGACTG
>JBQCDC010000099.1:0-5085 GCA_051961575.1 Marmoricola sp. | reverse complement strand
TCGAGAACGGCGAGAAGATCAAGGTCGACACCCGCGACGGCGGTGCGTACCTCTCCCGCGTGAAGGGCTGAGTTCGCTGAGCGCACGCTCGAAGGCGCGCAAGCGCGCGCTGGACGCTCTCTACGCCGCGGACCTCCGCGGCCGCAGCGCTGTGGACGAGCTCGACGAGGGCGGCGAGCCTTCGAACCCGTACACCCGAGAGCTGGTCGTCGGTGTCGATGGTCATCGCGAGCGGCTCGACGAGCTCATCGGCGACTACGCCTCGGGTTGGTCGCTCGAGCGCATGCCGGCGGTCGACCGCAATGTGCTGCGGTTGGGGATCTTCGAGGTCCTCTATGTCGACGACGTTCCAGATGCGGTTGCGGTGAGTGAGGCACTCGCGTTGGTCAGCGAGCTGTCCACCGACGACTCGCCTCAGTACGTGAACGGCATCCTCGGCGCGGTCGTGCGCGACAAGGCGAAGCTGCTCTAGCTCGTTGGTCGGGTGCCGCCGAAGGCGGTGTATCGAGACCGTCCTAACTCGCCTTCACGTGCGCAATTCAGGACATACGGCCACTCGCGTCATATATGTCCTCGAGTGGCCGTATGTCCTGAATTGCGTCACTCGAGTCGGCGGGTGAGTCGCCTCGGTCCCCGACAGACCGAAGCCAAGGTTCGCGAGCAGGCGCTCAGGCCGAGATGAGGGCACCCTTCTCGCAGACGATGAGGCGTTGCCGGGGCGGTCGGCGGCTGTCAGACTTGCAGGAAGCGGGATTCGGGGTGACGCGCGGTGGAACCAGAGAGATTCGCCGAATTGCAGCGTGCTTTGGAGGAGCGCCAGAGGTCGGCGCTTCCGTCGGAAGCCGAACGGATGGGCCTCACCCCACTAACAGCTCCAGAGTTACACCTTTTCTACTCGCTGGCCGCCGGGCGAAGGACCTGGAAGCGCGTCCTTATTGCCCTCCTGTTCCTCGCCATGCTGGTCGCGCCGGGCGTGCTGTTCGCGCTTGCGGCGCGCAACTAGACGACGGGACCAGCCTGGTACGCAAAGTATTACGGCGTCGCCCCACTCGGCCCGCGGCGACTAACCGCTCATTGCCGCGCACTGGGCATCCCGCAGGGACCCGTTAGCCCACCTCGCCCCGCAAGACCCGAGCCAGCTCCACCGACGCCTCGATCTCGACCCGCCGGATCGAGACGCTCTCGATGTTGATCCCGAACGGCGCGCCGAGGCTGCGGCAGAAGGCCATCAGTTCACGCGCATTGGCGAGGGCCAACTGATACGAGGCCTCCAGCGTGTCCGCCGCATGCCGCAGGTCGTTCTCGATCCAACGCGGAACGTCGACGCCGAGCCAGCGCAGGAACTCCAGCGTCTTCATCGACCCGCATACCGAGAAGGTGAAGACGATCGGCGCGGGTGAAACCCCGCGCTCTGCGCACTCGTAGAAGTAGTCCGAGACCAGGTTCTTCGCGGCGTTCACGTCGAACACAACCTGGGTGACGAAGAATCCAGCGCCCGCGTTCTGCTTGCTCAGCAGGCGAAGATGCTCGTCGCTGCGCCGGGTGTGGCGTTCCGGAATCGCGACACCGCCTAGACCGAGTGCGGGGTTGGCATCGAGACGCAGCTGCTGGGCGATTCCCAACGTCGTGGCGGCCTCGACGTGGCTCGAGGCCGCACCCACGAACACCGTCATCGTTCTGCGCGCATCTTGCTCGGCGATCCACTCCGACAATTGGTCGGCGGAGTACTTGCCGACGGCGCGATAGACGATGACGGGTGCGTCCCACGCCTCGAGGAAGCCCTCGCGATAGGCGGCGGGATCCAGGGTCGGAGAGAACGGGAAGGGGCGCTCGGCCGGATTCCGAGCGCTCTCGTCGTCGATGTCGTAGAGGATCAGTCCGTCCACTTGCAGCGGACGCAGACGGTCGATCGTTGCCTCGGCGATCTCACGCACCCGCTCGGGCTCAGTAGAGGCCCGCGGTGGGGTCACCGCGAAGAGCAGGAATTCGCCCTGGCGCCGCTCGACGCACGAGATCAGATCCACGGGCGCAGACTAGGCCAACCGCATCTCGGGCTCGGTGAAGTCCATCTGGACGTTCTCGAGGATCATCCCGACGCGTCGGCCCGGCTTCAGCCACTCGGCCAGTGGTCCATCCGACTCGACGCCCACCGAGATCAGCGCCGGTCGCATGCGTCCTCCCGAGGCCATCGAGGTGTCGCCGAGGGAACCGTCGGGGAAGGCTTGACGGATGACTGCCTTGGCGGATCGCGTGATCCCGAGCGGAAGTGCACGAGCGCGCGACGTCACGGTCCAGGCATGGTCGGTGTTGGACCGCGCGCTCATCTCGGCGTCGGGCGCTCCTTCGAAGCAGGCGAGCGTCTTCGGCATCGACCAGTTCGTGCGACCGCCGACGAGGCTGGTCGGGGAGTCGACCGCCATGAACGCCACGGTGCTCACGATGTCCTTGGCACCGCCCGGACCCTTGGACGTGACGATGCCGAAGACCTCGTCGTAGGTGCCTACGGGTGTGTCGGAGTACCGCACGAAGCCGCCGATCACCATGACCGGCTTGTGGGTCTCGGCCAGCGACTCGGGGAGTGCGGCCCGCGCTCCTGCGCCGGCGCGGTTCCACCAGATGACCGCGCTGCCGCGCACACTCCAGGGCGCAGGGGCGAGGTTCGCCGGAAGGTCGGCGATGAGCGACGACGGCAACGTGGTCTCAGCGACGCCGGGAACGCCAGCGATATCGAACGCGGTCACGGACCCATCGTGCGCCATGTCGGCCCATGGGCGATACCCGGGGTTGCCTGTACGATGATCTCCGATCGACATCCTTTAACGAGCCGTCCCGTGAGGCGGAGAAGGAGGTCCGACGCTCTTGTCGACGTCGCCGCCCAGCCAGCCCATCGACGCTGGACGCGTGGTCCTCGACGCCCGTGATGTCACCCGGGCGCTGACCCGCATCTCTCACGAGATCCTCGAACGCAACCGGGACGCAGAGTCCCTGGTTCTGCTCGGGATCCCCACGCGCGGCGTCCATATCGCCCGCCGCATCGCCGCCCGCATCCAGAGCATCGAGGGTGTCGAGGTCCAGGTCGGGTCGCTCGACGTGACCATGTATCGCGATGACCTCAAGACCAACCCGGCTCGGAGGCCCGGCCACACCGACGTCCCCGTCGGCATCGATGGCAAGATCGTCGTGCTCGTCGACGACGTGCTCTTCTCCGGTCGGACCATCCGTGCCGCGCTCGATGCGCTCAGCGATCTGGGCAGGCCAGCCGCGGTGAGGCTCGCGGTCCTCGTCGACCGAGGTCACCGCGAGCTGCCGATCCGCGCGGACCACGTCGGCAAGAACCTGCCCAGCGCTCGCAGCGAGCACGTCGGGGTCCGGCTCCAGGAGTCCGACGGTGTCGACGAGGTGCGGATCAGCGGAGGCACCGAGCCGAATGGAGAAGCGGTATGAAGAAGAACCTGCTGTCCATCGACGATGTGACGGCCGCTGACATCGCCTCGATCTTCGACACCGCTGCGGAGATGCACGACGTGCAGAAGCGCTCGGTGAAGAAGCTCCCGGCCCTGCGCGGACGGACCGTCGTCAACCTCTTCTTCGAGGACTCCACCCGCACCCGGTCGAGCTTCGAGATCGCCGGCAAGTGGCTGTCCGCGGACGTCATCAACATCTCCGCCAAAGGCTCGAGCACATCGAAGGGTGAGAGCCTGCGCGACACCGTCCTCACGGTTTGCGCGATGGGCGTGGACGGACTCGTCATGCGCCACTCCGCCAGCGGTGCCGCGCAGCAGGTCAGCGGGTGGGTCGACCCGGTCGTCATCAACGCCGGTGACGGCACCCACGAGCACCCCACGCAAGCGCTCCTCGACGGCTACACACTCACGCAGCGCCTGGGCACGCTCGACGGGAAGCGCGTCGCGATCGTGGGCGACCTGACCCACAGCCGGGTCTTCCGATCGAACGTGAAGTCGCTGACGAAGATGGGTGCGCACGTGGTCGCGGTCGCGCCGCCCACCCTGATGCCCAGCGGCGTCGGTGCCTGGTCGAAGGAAGCGGGGTTCGAGATCACCTACGACTTCGACGAGGTCCTCGAGGACAGTGACGCCGTGATGATGCTGCGCGTGCAGAAGGAGCGGATGAGCGGTGGCTACTTCCCGACCGCCCGCGAGTACACCGTCGGCTACGGGCTGACGAAGGACCGTCTCGCGCAGTTGCGCCCGGACACGCCGATCCTGCACCCGGGCCCGATGAACCGAGGCCTCGAGATCGCGGCCGATGCCGCTGACGCCGCCCAGTCACTGGTCCTCGACCAGGTGTCCGCCGGTGTCGCCGTGCGGATGGCCGTGCTCTATCACCTGCTCGCTGGAGAGGAAGCCTGATGGCCACGATCATTCGAGGAGCATCGCTCCTCGGAGAGACGTCTGCCGACGTCCTGCTGAGCGATGGCGTCATCACTGCCGTCGGCACCCGCACGGAGGTTGAGGAGGCCGCAGGCCGTCACGAAACCGAAGTCGTCGACGCCGAGGGCCTCGTCCTCCTCCCCGGCTTCGTCGACCTGCACACGCATCTGCGCGAGCCCGGTCGCGAGGACGCGGAGACGGTCCTGACCGGCTCACGTGCGGCCGCTGTCGGAGGCTTCACCGCGATCCTCGCCATGGCCAACACGAACCCCGTCACCGACACCGCTGAAGCAGCCGAGCGCGTCCTCGACCTAGGCCGCGAAGCAGGTCTCGTCGACGTGCAACCCGTCGGGGCGGTGACCAAGGGCCTTGCCGGAGAATAACTCGCCGAGCTCGGCCTCATGGCGCGCAGTCGCGCCAAGGTGCGGGTGTTCTCCGACGACGGCAAGTGCGTCCACGACGCCCGCGTGATGCGGCGAGCGCTCGAATACGTGCGTGCCTTCGGCGGTGTCATCAGCCAGCACAGCCAAGATCCGGCACTCGCCGGTCCGAGCGCCTGCTGCCACGAGGGTCCGCTGTCGGGCGAGCTTGGACTACCCGGCTGGCCGGGAGTCGCCGAAGAGGTGATCGTCGCCCGCGACGTGATGCTCGCGCGCCACACCTCGTCACGTCTGCACGTCGCACACGTCTCCAC
>JBQCDC010000098.1:0-5255 GCA_051961575.1 Marmoricola sp. | reverse complement strand
CCTCACCCGGCTCGCCGCCGAGTCGCACAAGCACCCCTGGCTGCTCTTCGTCTCACAACGAGACACGGGCAGCGGCGTCGAGATCGCCGAGCCCGACGTGTCCCTCAACCTGACCCCGCTCGGCCACGACGCGGTCCGCGCGATCGCACTGGCCATGACCGAAGCCGCTCCCCTACGCCCCGACGAGCTCGCGCTCGTCATCGCCCGCGCCGACGGCAGCCCGTTGTTCGCTCGAGAGATGATTCGCGCCGCGCAAGAGCTCGGATCTCTCGAGGCCGTGCCGTCCTCACTGCAGGGTGCTGTCGCCGCGCAGATCGACGTGCTCGACCCGGTTACTCGGCGAGCGCTGTCCTACGCATCGGTGCTGGGCCGTACGTTTCGCGGTTCGGTGTTCACGGAGGTGCTCGACGCTGAGGGCATCACCTTGTCGCCGCAGACGCAGGAACGGCTGGGTCGCTTCCTGGCCGTCGACAGCGAAGACAGATGGCAGTTCCGCCACGCCGTTCTCAGCGAGGTCGTCTACGACGGGCTCGGCTACAACCTCCGCGCTCATCTGCACCTCGACGCCGCCCTGGCCGTCGAACGCCTGTCGAGCGACCGCAGCGCCGACGCCGACAACCTCGCACTCCACTTCTCGCGCGGAGGTCAACATGACAAGGCGTACGAGTATGCGGTGCTGGCCGCTACCCGGTCGGAAGTCGCGTACGCATCGATGGCCGCCGCCGCCCAACTGACACTGGCCCTCGAATCCGCCCGACGTCTCCACCTGGCCTCGGACAAGATCCGCGACCTATGGATGCGGCTGGCTATCGCACGCGAGAACGCCGGCATGCTCGACGGCGCGCTCGATGCGCTGCGCCACGCCGGACGACTACCCGCAACACCACTCGAGAACGCCCATCTGTGGCTCCGTCGGGCAGACGTGCGCGAACGGGTGGGTTCGTTCTCATCCGCGTTGCGCGACGGCGCGAAGGCCTCGGCCGCCATGAAAGGCATCGACTCCCCCGACGCCGACGTGGTGCGCGCACGCGAGCTGGCACTCACCGCAAGGGTGCGTATGCGACAGGAGAAGGCCGCACAGGCGCTCGAATACGGATTTCGCGCAGCGGCCGCCGGTGACAGCTGCGGCGATCTGGTCGCGGTCGCCCAAGCCGAGGTCGTCCTCGTGTGGGCCCAGTTGGTGAGCGGTGCGCCTGAGCGCGCCATGGAGAGCGGGCATCGTGCCCTGCGGCTGTTCCGCGAGCTGGGCGACGACAACGGGCAGGCGCGCATGGCGAACAACCTGGGCGCGGTCGCCTACTACGAAGGCGACTGGACGACCACGGTGACCTTCTACGGCCAGGCCATCGAGGCGTTCACGCGAGTCGGTGACGTGACCAGCGCGCAACTCGGCGCCGCCAACCTCGGTGAGGTTCTGGTCAATCAGGGTCGCCTCGACGAAGCCGAGCCGCTGCTCACCGAGTCCCGTCGCAACCTACGCGCCTCCGGCCACGGATGGGGCGCGGCATGGGCGGACCTCCACCTTGGCCGCCTGCTGCTACGACGCGGAAAGCTCCACGAGGCGGAGCAGATCCTCACCAGCTGCGTGGCCGAGAATCGCGCGATGGGCAGCGGCGAATCCGTCTACGAGGCGTCCATCCACCTCGGCGATTGCCTGGTGGCGGCGGGCCGACCGACGGAGGCGCTGACCGTGATCGATGAGGCTGCCACCGGGGAGCCGTCCGTCTTCGATCCGAGCGCGGCGCGGGTCCGCGCTATGGCGTTCGCTGACCTCGGCCGACTGGACGAGGCAGCAGCCGAAGTGCGCACCGGCGCGGCCTTCGCACGCGAACGCGGCCTCACCTTCGACCTTGCCGGACTGCTTCAGGTCGCGACGCGCCTGGGCCTCACCGACGTCGGCGACGACGGCGAGGCCCAGCGGTTGCTCGACGGACTCGGAGTGCAGCCCGTGTGATCTAGCGGCTCACCAGATCTTGGGGTCCCCGACGCCGTCATAGACCTGGGTCTGGACGATGTAGTTCCCGGTCGAGTCCTGATCGCTGTGATCGGAGATGAGACACCACGGCGTACTCGCCGGGTGCGACGGTCCCGGATACCCGATGGTGTTCGGAGCCAGCTGCGCACCGCACCACTGGACGGGCGTGGCAGTATCGCCACTCGCGATCTGGATGTAACGCTGCAACTCCGCGGCGATCGAGGCCTGCGTCCGCAGGTTGCCGGATGAGTCGTACCGGTTGACCTTCCAGACGATCGTGAGCTGCGCGTGCACTTGCTGCGGGGTTCCATCAGCGGCCGTCGTGGTGTTGTCCACGAAGATGACATCACGGGTGGTGCCGTTGACGGTGATCGACGTCGGCGTGATGTTGACGGTGACGCCGATCTTGTAGCAGGTCTGGTCCTTGGCCGGGTTGTAGCCGTTGGGCAGGCGCTGGAACGTCGCCGACTGCGCGCTGGTCCCACTGCTGTTGTTCGCGACCGTGTTCTGCGTGGAGCAGTCCACCGAATAGTCCTGCGACTGCCCCAGGTTGAAGGTTGTCGGCGCATCCGTGGCCAGATCGCCCGGCGACAGGTCGATCGTGGCCTGGGCGGTGCCGGTCGGCTGCAGGGTCAGGGTGTCGAACGGGTGGTAGACGGGCGTCGTCGTCGGGTTGTCCGTCGGGTTGATGCCCACCACGGTGTTGTCGTTCGAGGCCGAGGCGTTACCGCTCGAAGCCGGTCCCTGCAACGAGTTGGTGCCGCTTCCGTTGGTGACCTGCGTGCCGTTGGCGGACGCCGTCCAGCGTAGGCCGGCGCTGTAGTGCGCACCGACGACCGCCGACGCGGACAGGAACGAACCCGTGACCTGGGTGCCCGGCTTGATCGTGATGGTGCCGCTCATCGACACCTTGCCGCCGTTGGACCCGCAGCTGTTGCCGTTCGTGACGCCACCGAGGTCGTTGGTCACCAGGTACGGGCCGTTGTTGCTCATCCCGGTCACGGAGATCTGCAGCAGGTCTGAGACCGGTGCATAGGTCGTCAGCCCCACCGTCACGGAGGACGTCAGGTTCGCGATCGCGCAGGTCTTCGGTGAGATGTAGAGCGGACGCGTGATCGTCGGGCTCGTCGCGGTCGTCGACGGGTAGTAGTCGACCGACGGAAGATTCTTGTAGTGCTCGAACTTGATCACGCCGCCCGGGGCGACGAAGCCTGGCGTGCCGGTGGTCGTCGAGGTGGCCTGTGCGCCGGGAAGACTGGCGACGAGAGTGGCCGCGACGGCCACGATTCCTACGAGGAACCTGACCTTCCGGCGTCGAAGTGGGCTGAGCGCGCGACTACGCGCCAGCGAGTGGTGGAAAGACATGATGATCCCCTAGGAATGTTTTTCGGTTTCCCCTCCCGAAAACAACCTCCAGTTTGCGCTCGCATCGAGCCATGCAGCAATAGGGAAAACACCCGCGTTGTGGGGGTGTCCACCCACCCTTTCGTCTCAAATTTGTCAAACTGCCTAAAGTCGAGTGTGTTACTAGGTTTAGTGTGCTCTCGTAGCTGGTCGCACTGGCGCGATCAGACCCTGGAAAGGAACGCATATGAAGGCCACCCACGTCGGCAGGGCCACCGTCGTCGTTGCAGCAGCGACCCTGGGCCTCGGCCTGTGTGTCCCTGCTGCGACGGCAACACCTGCGGCTCTCACAGCAACGCAAGAGGACCCGACCACCAGCACCTATCTCAACAGTGCACCGATCAGTCCGAACACCCTGGTCGGCGTCGGCTCCGACACCACCCAGGACGTCGTGTACGGAATCGGCCAGGACCTCGGCACCATCTCGGACGGCTCGTTGAACCTCGCCTCGTGGACCGCCACGGGAACGACCCCGCTCACCTACCGCAGCGGCGGCGCTCCGACGACCCACCCGAACGGTTCCGGCGCTGGCTTCAAGGCCTTGGAGGAGTCGATCGGCCTCATCCCGGCGGGCGGCACGGACTTGGTGGGCTTGGGCGATGTCGACTTCGCTCGCGCAGCTGGCTTCCAGGGCACGGAGCTCAGCGGAGGCACCGGCGTCATCACCGAGATCCCCTTCGCGCTCGACGCAGTGACCTTCGCGGTTCCGGCTGGCAGTCCGTTCCTCAAGACCAACGGCGGCGCGGGTCTCAAGCTGTCGGACCTCACGAACATCTACACCTCGACCGACACCTACCTCGACACGGCCAACGGCGACCTGCTCTCATCGAGCACGCCTAACGTCTCGGGTGACCCGACCGAACCCATCCAGGGCTTCCTGCCCAAGGCTGGATCGGGCGTCCGCCAGACGTTCCTGAAGCAGCTGAACGCGATCAACTCCGCGGTTCCCTATGGCTCGGACAAGGGCGACAGCGCCTTCACCAACCCGTACCCGACGACGTCTGACTCGCCCTACATCGGCGCCGTCACGCCGGGTGGCGCACCGGTTCAGCAGAACGACGCCTCCGTTCTCGAAGCAGCAGCCCCGGCGGGCGTTGCGGCGATCGTCCCGTTCTCGGCAGCCAAGTTCATCGGCTACCACAACGGCATCATCGCCGACCCGTCCGGCAAGACGGCAGGCACGGACTACGCCCTGGTTCCGTTCGACTCGGCGGTGCCGATCAGCTCGTCCAACTCGACCCCCGAGGGCGCCGTGCTCCCGTACGTCAACAACTCGGGCACCTACGTTCCGAACGCGGCGTACAAGACCTACGGCGCGGAGGGCAGCGCGCGTCTCTCCCTCGAGGCGTTCAACCTGATCCCGACGGCAGCGGTCACCAACCCGAACGCCAACGTCAAGTACCGGGCGCTCTACGACACCTTCGCCGGGTCCGGCTCGAAGTTCTGCCTCGACACGGCGACGATCCAGGCCTACGGCTTCCTCAAGGACAGCAACTGCGGCAACACGACGCGGACTGCGGGCGTCGCCTCGACGTCGACCGTCACCGTGACGAACTCGGCTGCGGTGGCCGGTAAGTCGTCGGTCTTCACCGTGGGCGTGCAGTCGACCGGCAATGGCGGCGGCTCGGTGACCATCACCATCAACGGGAAGGCTTACACCGGCTCGATCGCCCCGGGCGCGACCTCGGTCAAGTTCACGGTGCCGACTCCCCTCGCCGGCCAGTTCTCCTATGGCGGCGGCAGCGGCGATGGCTTCACGCCGAATCTCGCGGGCGTCGCAGCATCGCCGATCTCGACCGGCTCGTACACGGTCGCCAGGGCGACCGCGACGCTGAAGGCGTCGGCCCCGACGGTCTCCCACCTGCGGGTCGGCTCG
>JBQCDC010000097.1:0-12553 GCA_051961575.1 Marmoricola sp. | reverse complement strand
TGACCACGTCGTCCTGGTCCCCCACGACGACTGGTGGCTCGCCACCTTCTACGACGATGACGCACGCCGACCCGTCGACACCTACGTCGACATCACCACGCCGGCGATCTGGACGGACGACGCGGTCACCTGCGTCGACCTCGATCTCGATGTCGTGCGGCGCGTGGATGGATCCGTCTTCGTCGACGATGAGGACGAGTTCGCGGAGCACCAGCACTCGCTCGGCTATCCGTCTGACGTGATCGCTCAGGCGCGCGCTAGCGCCACGACCGTGTTGCGTGGTGTCGAAGCCGACGAGATCCCCTTCAACCGAGCCGTCGCCGCCCGCTGGATCGCCAAACTCCGCTCGAGTTAAGAGGTTCCAGGCCTAAGGTGAGACATGGCAGTTCGTAGCGCTGTCGTCGGCGCACTCACTCTCGCCGCCTGCGTTGGTTTTCAACCCCTGAGTTCCGTATCCACGTCGGCGGCGGCAGCGCCGCTGACGGAATCCGGCTGGTACGGGTATCACGGCGCTGGCACCAGCAGCGGCTACTCACCCTTGATGCCGGCCGCCGGTGCACTGCACCTGGTATCTCGGCGACGCTTGGACGGCGCCGTCTACGGCTCCCCGATCGTCGCCCGGGGTGTCGTGGTGGCGGCTACCGAGAACGACACCGTGTATGGCCTCAACACGGCGGGCAGCGTGATCTGGCACCAGCACGTCGGCAGTCCATCTCCGGCGTCCCAACGTCCCTGTGGTGACATCTCTCCGCTCGGCATCACCGGCACGCCGGTCTACAGCACCGTCACCGGGGCGGCCTACGTGGTCGCTGAGACGGGCACGGGCGGCGTCAAGCACACGCTGATCGCCCTGGACGTCCTCACCGGCCGGGTCGAGTGGCGGCGCAGCGTCGACTTCTCGGGGGTGGATCCCGTTGCGATGCAGCAGCGCGGCGCCCTCCGGATCGCCGGGGGCAGGGTCTGGGTCACCTTCGGCGGTCTGGCCGGAGACTGCGGGAACTACAAGGGTCGTCTCATCGGCGTTCCCGTCAACGGGCAGGGCGCGGCCGTGACCTACACCGTGCCGACAGCGCGGGAGGGCGGTATATGGCAGCCCTCAGGACCGATCATCGATCAGGCAGGCCACCTGCTCGTCGCGGTGGGCAACGGCGCGGCGGTGGCAGGCGACGCGTATGACGACAGCGACTCGGTGTCGCAGATCGACACCCAGGCACACCTCCAGCAGCTCTTCGCACCTAGCGGTTGGGCGAACGAGAACGCGGGTGATGTCGATCTCGGATCCATCGGCCCTGCGCTCGTCGGCACGTCCTGGCTCGTCCAAGGTGGAAAGTCCGGTCGGGTGTACGTGCTCAGACAGGGAAGCCTCGGCGGAATCGGAGGACAGGTCTCGTCGCTGACTGTCTCCCCCTCGTTCGGGGGCACGGCAGTCCGGAACAACATCGTGTACCTGCCCTGCGTCAACGGCGTCCACGCACTCAGCGTCGACAAAGCGGGAAACCTTCACCTGCTCTGGAGCTCGCGCTCGACGATCATCGGCGCGCCCGTGGTGGGCGGGAACCGGGTGTGGTCGCTCGCCCCGTCGTCAGGAACGCTCTACTCGCTGAATCCGTCCACCGGCGGAGTGATGGCGAGCCTCGGCGTCGGCACGACCAACCGTTTCGCCACCCCCGCGCTCTATCGCAATGTTGTCATCGTCCCCACCCTGACCGGCCTGAGCTTCGTCACGGAGTAGCGCACCCGGCGACGAGCTCAACCATCCAGCGGCGGAATCGCTTCGGTCGCCTCGACCGGATCCATCCCCGCCAGGCACAACAGATCAGCGATGATCGAGCGGACCTGAGCCAGCACCACCTCCGCAGACAGATCGTGGCTTCGAGGCACGTGTGAGCTCCGCTCGGCCAGCGCCAGCAGCAAGGGCAGTGCGTCACTCGCCATCTGCCCGGCTTTCAGCTCCGCCGCGATCTCCCCGCAGACATCCGCGAGCTGTTCGATGAGCGCGATGTAGGCGATCGGCATGGTCTCGTGCCGCATCGCCGCCACGGCGACCCGGCGCGCCAGCACGCGAGCGTTGCGCATCGCGAAGTCCAGAGGCTCGGTGAGCTCGACCATGAGACGCACCTCGACGCCCTCGGCTCGTCGGAAGGGCGACGACGCCACCACGGAGAGCCCTTCGGCGGCCGCGGACCGCAGCTCCTCGACCATGGCGTCGGTCGACCGAGCGACCTTGAGCCCCTCGACGGCACGCTCCACGTTCCCGGAGCGCGCTGACGCGGCGGCCTCATTCAGCACCGCTCCCAGCTTCGCGACCACGACGGCGGCTTGATCCCTCGGTCGGCGCAGCGGCGCCCGCGGCACGATCGTCGCCGCGACCAGAGCGACCGCGCCACCGACGAGCGCGTCCTCCCACCGCGTGAACGCCACGCCGGTATTGGGCAGCACCGTGACCACGACCAGCGACTGCACGGCCGCCTGATTGATCAGCAGCGGCGAAGCGTCCAGCAGGACAGCGAGCGTGATCGCCACCGCGACCATCACGCTGATCTGCCAGGGCCCTCGCCCGAGCAGATGCGTATACAGGTCACCAAGGAAGATGCCGACAGCGACGCCCACCGACATCTCGGCGACGCGACGCAAGCGCTGACCGTAGGTGGTGCCGAGGCTGACCAGCGCCACCACAGGCGCGAAGAACGGCTGACGATGGTCGAGCAGGTGCTGCGCCAACCACCAGGCCACTCCAGCCGCGATCGCACATTGCGCGATCTGCCAGGACTTGGATTGCAACCTCGCCCGCCGCTGACGGAGCGACCGACGACCGTGGTGAAGGGCGTACTCGAACGAGGACGAGGGCAGGTTCAAGCCCTACGCTCCAGCGCGCTTGCGCGCCGAAGCAGAGCGGCCGTGCATCATCTTCAGAACCTTGAGGAACTGCTGGTCCTTCTTCGCCGTACGCGTGAAGGTGGTGAGCTCGAGCGGCGCGGTGAAGCGACGCTTCGAGATCGCGTGCGCGTAGGTGAACTCCTTGAGCCCGTCGGGTCCGTGGATGCGGCCGAAGCCCGAGTCGCCCACTCCACCGAACGGCAGCGACGGGATGCCGGCGAACGACAGCACCGAGTTGATCGCCGTCATGCCGACCTCGAGCTGCTCGGCGATCTCCATGCCGTGCGCCTTCGAGAACACGGTCGAGCCGAGCTTGTAGCGGCTCGCGTTGGTCAGCTTGATGGCCTCATCCATGCTGTCGACCTTGCGCACGGTCATGGTCGGCCCGAAGGTCTCCTCCGTCACCGCGATCGAGTCCTCGGGGACGTCCACGAGCAGCGTGGGCTGCACGAACCGCGCGCCCTCCGCCACGGGTCCTCCGACGAGAGCGCGACCACCGCGCGACAGCGCGTCTTCGACGTGTCGGCGGATGACGTCCACCTGGCTGGGCATCGTGATCGCCCCGATCTTCGCTGAGTCGTCGTTGCTCGCCGTCAGCTCCTGCGCGGCGGCGGTGAGCTTGGAGACGAACTCGTCATAGACCCGCTGGTGCACGTACACCCGCTCGACTCCGGCACAGGTCTGGCCGGCATTGGCGCAAGCACCCCAGACGGTGGCGTCCACGGCCGCCTCGAGATCAGCGTCCTCATCGACGATCATCGCGTCCTTGCCGCCGGCCTCGATCAGCACCGGCGTCAGCGTGCTCGCGCAGGCGGCCATGACCTTGCGGCCCGTCGCCGACGATCCGGTGAACGCCAGCTTGTTGACGCCCGCCTCGCAGAGCGCGGCACCGGTGGCGCCGTAGCCGGTGACGACCTGGAACACCGGTCGGTCGCAGACCTCGGCGAAGGTGTTGCCCAACCAAGCGCCCACGCCCGGCGTGTACTCGCTGGGCTTGAAGACCACGGTGTTGCCTGCGGCGAGGGCGTAGGCGATCGAGCCCATGGGCGTGAACACCGGGTAGTTCCAGGGGCCGATCACGCCGACCACCCCGAGCGGTCGGTACTCGACGCTCGCCGACATGTTCGCCATCACCATGCCCGAGGCGCGGCTCTTGCGCTTCAGCACCTTCTCGGCGTGCCCTGCCGCCCAGCCGAGGTGGTCGACGGCGAGGCCGACCTCGAGGGCCGCGTCGCCGGCTGGCTTGCCGGTCTCGGACCGCATGACCTCGGCGAGCTCCTGGATGCGCTGCGTGATCAGCGCCTTCCAGTCGGTCAGGATCGCCGCGCGCTGACCGAACGTCAGGCCCGCCCACCACACGGCCGTCTCGCGTGCACGCGCGACGGCGGCTCGCACGTCGTCCTCGGTCGCGATCGGATAGGTGCCGACGACTTCGCCGGTGCCGGGGTTCAAGGAGTCGAAGGTGTCCACCCCCGCATGCTTCCCAAGTCTGCGCTCACGCGCAAGGATGCACGCCATGGCCACTCCCATCGACCCGAACTCGCTGATGTTCCTCCTGGCCGAGAGCCGGAGCCAACCGATGCACGTGGCGGGGATGCAGCTGTTCGAGCCACCGGCCGATGCGGGCCCCGACTTCGGCGCCACGATCTACGAGCAGGCGCTCCTCGAGAGCGAGGTGCGGCCACTCTTCAAGAAGCGCCCCTACAAGTCGATCAAGACCGCGGGCCAGTGGATGTGGACTCCCGATGAGCAGTTCGACGTCGAGCACCACGTCAGGCACAGTGCGTTGCCCGCGCCGGGACGCGTCCGTGAGCTGCTCGAGCTGGTCGGTCGGCTCCACGGGACCACGCTGGATCGCGAGCGCCCGCTCTGGGAGTCGCACGTGATCGAGGGCATGGCCGACGGTCGCTTGGCGCTCTACACGAAGATCCACCACGCCCTGGTCGACGGTGTCAGCGCGAGCCGCCTCCTGCAGAGCGTGCTCAGCACCGACCCCGACAAACGCGACATGCCGTTCCCCTTCGCCGTGAGGGCGTCGTCGAAGACGCGGAAGGTCGAGGAGGATGCTCAGCGGCGTCTCGCCGAGATCCCCCTCTCGACGGCTCGCCAGGCCGCCGGTATCGCCATGGACGCAGCGGGCATGCCGGGAGCCTTCCTGCGGACACTGAACAAGGGCCTGCGCAAGGAGACGTCCGCGATCTCGATCTCGGCGCCCAAGACCATGCTCAACGTCCCCATCACCGGATCGCGTCGCTTCGCGGCGCAGACCTGGGAGCTCGAGCGACTCCACGCGATCCGCAAGGCGACCGGCACGTCGCTGAATGACGTCGTGCTCGCTATGTGCAGCGGCGCTCTGCGTCGCTACCTCATCGACCACAACGACCTGCCGGACACCTCGCTGGTGTCGATGGTCCCCGTCGGTCTGAAAGCCAAGGAGGCCCACTCGGCGTCCTCAGCGGGCGGCAACGCCGTCGGGTCGATCATGGTGCGCCTGGCCACCGACGTTGCGGACCCGGCCGAGCGGCTGGCGGCCATCCATCGCTCGATGCTCGAGGGCAAGGCCGCACTCCAGTCGATGACGCCGAACCAGATCCTGGCGATGAGCGCGCTGGGCATGGCCCCGGCGATGTTCATCCCCCTGCTCGGTCTGCAGAACCTGGCGCGTCCACCGTTCAACCTGATCATCAGCAACGTGCCGGGACCGAAGTCGACGCAGTACTTCAACGGCGCGGAGATGGTCGGGACCTACCCGGTCTCGGTGCCCATGCACGGCGTCGCGCTGAACATCACCTGCACGACCTACGCCGAGCAGATCGACTTCGGGCTGACCGGATGCCGGCGCAGCGTGCCACACCTGCAGCGTCTGCTCACCGATCTCGACGACGAGCTGGCGGCCCTGGAAGAGGCTGTGGGTTCCCGCTAGGCGGCGGAGGCCACGACGCCACCGGGGTCGGTGGTAGCGGCTTCGACGCTGCCCAGGTCGAGGCTTACCTCGCGCAGGACTTCGGACAGTCGCACATCGAGCGCGTCGCACAGCGCCGCGAGGAGCTCCGACGATGCCTCCTTCTGCCCGCGCTCGAGCTCGGAGATGTAGCCCAGGCTGATCCGGGCGCGCGCGGAGAGCTCACGCAGCGTGAGACCACGACGCATCCGCTCGGCGCGCAGAACCGCTCCCAGCGATTCGCGCATCAACAGCGAACCTTGCGCCATGGTCACTCCCTCTTCTCGCTCGTTCGATCACTCAAGCCTGTTGGTGCGAGCCTACTGTGGTCAGCACAAGAACGCGGTGTGTCTCCCCGTTCTTCCCCCGACTCAGGATGCGCGCTTCTTCTTGCCGCGGTTCGCGTACTCGTCGACGTACTCCTGGCCGCTGAGCCGCATGATCTCGTACATGATCTCGTCGGTGACCGCCCGCAGGATGAAGCGGTCGTTCTCCATGCCCTGGTAGCGCGAGAAGTCCATGGGCTCCCCGTAGTTGATGATCGGCCGCACGACCTTGCCGAAAGCCTTGTCGGGAGGAGCGATCACGTCGGTGCCGATCACGCCGACCGGGACGACCGGAGCGCCGGTCTCGATCGCCAGGCGGGCGACGCCGGTCCTGCCCCGGTACAACCGCGCATCGGGCGAGCGCGTCCCCTCGGGATAGATCCCGAAGATGTCACCCTTGGCCAGCACTGCCTTAGCCGACATCAGGGCGCCTTCCGCCGCGTTGGCGCCCGCGCGGTCGATCGGAATCTGCCCGGCGCCGGTGAAGAACATCTTCTGGAGCCAGCCCTTGAACCCGGGGCTGGTGAAGTACTCGGCCTTGGCCACGTAACTCACCCGACGGCTCACCGTCAGCGGCACGAACAGCCAGTCGGCGTAGGAGAGATGGTTGCTGGCCAGGATCACTGGGCCTTCGGAAGGCACGTTCTTCAACCCGTGGGTCTTCGGCCTGAAGACCACCCGAAGCATCGGCCCGAGAGCCAGAACCTTCAGAAACCAGTAGAACAGCACAGCCCAACTCCCGAGCGGACACCTAGCGCAATTGGCGGACGGACTTACCCTAGCCTTGTGGCCGACCTCGATCCCCGCGCACCTCTATTCATCGCCAACACCTCGCCGTCGAGCGGACCGAAGATCGGCGTGCTCCTGAGCCACGGCTTCACCGGCTCACCCGCATCCATGCGCCCCTGGGGAGAGTTCCTCGCCCAGCACGGCTACACCGTGTCAGTTCCGCGCCTTCCCGGACACGGCACCACGGTCGAGGAGATGCTGCAGACCCGCTACTCCGACTACACGGCGGCGATCGAGTCTGCCTACGCCGACCTCGCCGCCCAGTGCGACGCGGTCGTCGTGGCCGGACTCTCGATGGGTGGGGCTCTGGTGCTCCAGCTCGCCGAGCGTCACCCGGAGATCGCGGGCGTCGTGGTGGTGAACCCCGCGGTCGCCAGCACCAACAAGCAGCTCCTGCTGCTGCCCCTCATCAAGTACCTGGTCAAGACGTTCCCCGCGATCGGCAACGACATCAAGAAGGCGGACACGAACGAGTACGGCTACGACAAGACGCCGCTGAAGCCGCTCGCCTCGATGATTCAGACGTGGAAGCAGATCCGCGCCGACCTCGGCCTGATCTCATGCCCGGTTCTTCTCTTCCGGTCCGCGGAGGACCACGTCGTCGACCCGTCCTCGGCGCGGATCATCTTGGGCGGCATCGCATCTCAGGACACGGCCGAGGTCGTCCTCGCCAACAGCTTCCACGTGGCGACCCTCGACAACGACGCGCCGGAGATCTTCGCGACCTCGGCGGACTTCATCAAGCGAGTGACGGCTGATGTCTGAGACTCCCAGCGGATCCGAGCCGGAACGCAGCGCCGCCGAGGACGAGGCCTGGGCCTCGATCGTCGAGAACTTCGGCGAGCGCGCTCAGCTGTCGGAGGAGGACATCACCCCGGCCCCGATCAACCTGATCCCGATCGAGCCCGAGCCGATGCCGTCCATCCTCGAGTCAGATGACCACTTCGTGCCGGAGGAGGTTCCCCGCGTCGGTCTGGCGGACGGTCCTCGTGGAGCTGCGTGGCTCGGACTGCTCGGCGCACCCACGCTGTTCGTGATCGCCCTCCTGACCGGAATCACCGTGCCGTCGTGGCTGTCCCTGTTCGCAGTCGTCGCGTTCCTGGTGAGCCTCGGCTACCTGATCTCGACGATGAGCCGCGGCCACGACGACGACCCCTGGGACGACGGCGCTCGGGTCTGAGCAGGCCGATGCGGAGTACGGATCAACCTCTAACGGAGGTAGCCCGTCAGCGTGACCACCCCACCGGCAGACGAGTCGGGTGCCGCCTCCACATACCCGAAGGTCATGGCAGTACCTCCAGCGATGTACAGATGAGGCTCGTCGGTCACGGCGTACCAGTTCGAGGTCGAGTCCGAGGAAATCAGTTGCGGCTGGAGTGCGTACATCTGGGCGGCCTGGGCGACACCGTCTCGATTGGCAGCGCCCGCCGCGGAGTAGCTGACTCGCGCGAACTGGATGTGCTGGGTTGGGGCGGTTTCGAACTGACCAGAGATCGCCTCGACGACAAAGGTGCGACCGGTCGGGATGTTGGAGGGTGTGCAGTTCGTTGCGGTACTTGAGGTGCTCACAGGGTGCAAGACGCACGACGTCGTGTACGACGTGTTCGGAGCCATGCTCACGGTGCCTGTAATCGCGACCTTGTTCCCGACGCTGACGGTGCTGCCGGTGTCGTTCGTCAGGAGGTGCCCAGAAGAATTGACGTGTGCCTTGTATGTCGCGTGAGTCGGGTCCGTGATGTTCACGAGTCCACCTGTAGCGGCGTAAGCGGTGAAGGGTGCCGTGACCCCGATGATGACGGCTACTGAGACGTAGGTGAGCGCTCTGCGGCGCGAGAAGTTGTCAGACATGGGTCGAGCCTGGTGCGGCGCCCTTTCGGTTTCCTTACGCCAGTTCCCTACCCGTGCCCGATGTCGCCGACGCACCAGGTCCTGAAGGGTTGCACCGGAAGCTCAAACGGCGCTCTCGTACTGGCTCCGCGCCAGCACGGACGCGCCGATCATCCCCGCATCGGGGCCTAGCGTCGCATTGACGAGCAGCGGGATCTGTCGGTGCTCGGCACCTACCAGGTTCTCGGCCAGGGCGATCCGTGCCGGGTCGAGCAGCAGGTTCCCCGCCGTCGAGACTCCCCCGCCGATCAGCACGATCTCCGGGTCCAGCGCCGCGACCACGTTGGCTACACCGACACCCAGCCACCGCCCGATCGAGGTGAACGCACCACGCGCCACGATGTCGCCGTTGCGGGCCGCCTCCGTCAGCGTCGGGCCCTCCAGGTCGCGACCGGCATCGCGAGCGAACCGCGCCAGCGCCTTGCCCGAGCAGTACTGCTCCCAACAGCCGGTCCGTCCGCATTCGCACGGACGACCGTCGGGAACGACCTGCTGGTGGCCGAACTCACCGGCCATGCCACCGAACCCGCGATAGGGCCGGCCTCCGATCAGGATCGCTCCCCCGATGCCGGTACCAAGCGTGACGAGCACGACGTTCGCGTACTCCTGCGCCGCACCGAACCGATGCTCGGCCCACAGCGCCATGTTCGCGTCGTTGTCGACGACGACGGGCGCCTCCAACCGCTCGGAGAGAAGGTCTGCGAGGGGCTCGTCGCGCCAGGACAGATGGGGCGCGAACATGACACGACAACCAGCCGCGTCGACGAATCCCGCAGCCCCGATCCCCACAGCCGAGAACGAGTACTCCTTGGCCAGGCACTGCACGGCATCGACGATCACGTCCTCGACGACCGAGCTCGCCGTCGTCCGTCCCGGCGTTTCGCGATCCTCGCGGGCGAGCACATTCCCCTCGGCGTCCACGACCGCAGCCGCGATCTTGCTACCACCGATGTCCACGCCGACAGCGAGCTCGTCGGTCATCGCTCCTCCTCAGCGGCTGGTGCGCACACAGGCCAAGTCTGCCGCGCCGAGCATCCCCGCGCGGTTACCCAACGCCGCTGAGCGGACATCGGCTGCCGGTCGGTGCGAGCGCTGCATCGACGCCTGATACGCCTCGCCGAGGGGCACCATCACCACATCGCCTGCCTCAGCCACGCCGCCGCCGACCACGATCACCTCCGGGTCGAGGACCGCGCTGATCGAGGCCAAACCCTCGCCGAGCCATCGACCGAGCTCGTCGACGAGTGAGATCGCGACCTCATCGCCATCGAGGGCCGCATGCGTCACCACCGAACCGGTGAGCTTCTCGACATCGCCACCCACGCGCTCGAGGAGCGATGCACCCTTCGGCGTCGTCGCGATGGAACGGGCTGCGTGGTTCAGCGCGTTGCCAGAGCCGTACATCTCCCAGCAACCCCGCGATCCGCAACCACACGGCCGCGGCGGCTCGCCGCCACCGTGCAGGTCCGAGACCACCTGGATGTGGCCGAGCTCCCCCGCCACACCCTGACCGCCGATGAGCAGGCGATCCTCGGTGACGACGCCTCCGCCGATGCCGGTGCCGACGGTGATCATGACCATGTTGCGACAGCTGTGGCCGGCGCCGAACCGGTACTCGGCCCAGGCGGCCGCGTTGGCGTCGTTCTCGAGGAAGACTGGAAGACCGAGGCGATTCTGCAGCTGCGGCTGAAGCGGCTCGTCGCGCCAAGGCAGGTTCGGCGCATAGGTCATGTTGTGGCGGTCCAAGGACACATAGCCAGCAGCGGCCACCCCGACCGGGATCTTCTTGTCGTCCGGTCGGACCGCAGCGACGAGGTCGTTGACCGTGTCGAGGATGGCGGGCGCGTTCTTGGCCGGGGTGGGCGCCTCATGGAACTCGAGGAGCTCCTTGCCACGCACCAGGCCTGCGGCGATCTTGGTGCCCCCGATGTCGATGCCGATCGCGAGGCTGTCTGCGGCGCTCATCGGTCCTAGTCCCAGGCCCCGTCGTCCAGGTCGATCTTGTGGAGCGCGCCATCGGCCGGCGCGGCGTAGTCGTCGCCCGCGCTCTGTTCCTCGTCCTTCGACTGAGGTGCGGACGGCGGTGCCATGAACGAGGAGGCCGCCTGCGCGAGGGACAGCAGCGCGCTCGACAGGTGCGCCTTGACCTCTGGGCTGGCCGTGCGCGCGGCGTGCACCACGCGGCAGATCGGGCAGTAGGTGCACTCCGCGTCACCGGTGGCGATGTGCTCGTTGACGTTCCGCAGAGCTGATGCTGCCGACGAGGTCATCGACTCGGCCCCGGCGGTGTACTGAGAGGCCTGGTCGCGCGCGATGCCCGACAGCACCGCGAAGAGCTGGGTGGCCTCCTCCGCCAAGCTGCCGACCGGCGGCCGCTCCTGCGTGGGCCCGGGTCCGTTCGCACGGGTGGAGCCGGACTCGTCACGATGCTTACCCATCGTCAGACCCTCCTTCCCCCGCGACCTGGCTGTCCTCAAACACTTGCGCCTCGAACCGTACCTGTAGCCGTCCCCCCTCGACGCGGGCAGCCACCACATTCTGCCGCGCCAGCGCGCCAGGCAGCGCCAAGAGCCTGCGATACGAGCCGACGGTGACGACCAGCTCCTCGCCATGCCGTGCCAGGTCGACGTCGGCCCGGGTCGCGAACGGCAGCTGGACGGTGAGGACAGCGCCCGACTCGGTCCGCTCCACCGTCATCGGGCCCTCGTCCCGCGCAGGCGCCCAAGCGACGTCGTCGCCATAGAGCTCGGCACCGAACTCTCGCAGGGCCGTGAGGCCGACCGGCTCGTCGTCGCGATAGAGCGAGGTCCACAGCGCGATCTCACCGAACGACTCACGCACCTCGCCCAGCACCGTCGACTGTGCTTTGCTCCAGCGCTGCATCCAGGGGTCGTCGCTGGGCGGGAAGATCCGGTTCGCGATGATCCCGTCAACCCTGAACCCGTAGAGCGAGAGAGTCGTGAGAAGGCGGCGCGCCTCGGCCACGACGACCTGCTCGGGCGTGAGCACCATGCGGACGCTCGCCGACGCCGACGTCAGGAACTCGTGAACCTCGGCGAGCTCGGAGTGCAGGCGTTCGAGCGCGTCGAAGACGTCCTCGCGGGGCATCGGCATACCGGTCGCCTTGCTCAGCACCGGACCGAAGGCCCTGATCAGGCGGCGCTGATGCCCGAAGAGCTTGTTCATGTACCAGCCGAGCGCCTCCGGCAGCGCCAGCAGCCGCAGCGTCTCGGCGCTCGGGGCACAGTCGATGACGATGAGGTCCCAGGTCTCGCCCAGCACGTGCTTGCGCAGCTCGAGCAGCGCGAGCACCTCGTCGAACCCGGGAATGATCGTCAGCTCGTCCGCGGTGATCGGATCGACGCCGAGCGCGGCCAGAACCGTCTGCAGGTAGCCCTGGATCTCCACCCACGACGTCTCGAACCGGGCCTGGGTGTCGATGTGCTGCACCCACAGGTCCTCCGCGACCTCGGTCGGCTCGATCCCCACCGATGCTCCGAAGGCGTCACCGAGCGAATGCGCGGCGTCAGTGGACATCACGAGCGTGCGCAGACCCTCCGCCGCGGCCAGCGCCGCCGTGCTCGCCGCAGATGTGGTCTTACCCACACCGCCCTTGCCGGTGTAGAGCAGGATGCGAGGGGTCACCGGCCCTAGCCCAGCGATTCGACGCGCTTCTTGAGACCCTTGAGCGCGGTGTCGATCACAACCTTCTCGGCCTTGCGACGCAGCATCC
>JBQCDC010000096.1:0-4031 GCA_051961575.1 Marmoricola sp. | reverse complement strand
CGATCCTCGACGACGTGGTGCGCAGTCGGATCAGGCTCGACCTCGGCACGCCGGTGCTCGAGCAGCTCGTCGCGGTGGAGCTCCTACGCGATGGATACGCGGCGGTCGCCCATCGTCGTGAGCACCTGACCGCATCGCGCGACGCGGCACTGAGCGCGCTTGCCGAGCACCTTCCGGAGTGGGAGGTGCCGGTGCCCGACGGCGGGCTGAGCCTGTGGTGCCGACTTCCTCAGGCCAAGTCGTCCGCCCTGGTCGCGGCTGCCGAGCGCCATGACGTCCTGCTCGCGCCCGGCCCGATGTTCGCGCCCGAGGGTGGACTCGATCGCTACCTGCGGATTCCCTTCGCGCTCGGGGCGGACGTGCTCACCGAAGCGATCCGTCGCCTCGCGCCTGCGTGGGACGAGGTGCAGCAGCAGCGAGGCCGGAAGGAGCGGCAGCCGGAGCGGACGTTGGTGGCGTGAGGGGTCAGAAGAGGGCGTCCTGCTCGATCTCGAGCAGGGTCTGCTTGCGGTCGAGACCACCGGCATAGCCGGTCAGCGAGCCGTCGGCGCCGATCACGCGGTGACACGGGATCACGATCGGGATCGGGTTGCTGCCGTTCGCGAGTCCCACGGCACGCGAGGCTGCGTTGGTCTTGCCCAGCCGCTTCGCGATCTCGCCGTACGACGCGGTATCGCCGTAGCCGATCTTCAGCAGCTGCGCCCAGACCGACCGCTGGAACTCCGAGCCGTGCGGATCGAGCGGTAGGTCGAACTCACGGCGCTCGCGCTTGAAGTACTCGGACAACTGGGCACAGGCCGCCATCAGCAACGGGTCCGCATCGTCTCGCTCCCCCAGCGGTCGACCGGCGGGATCGGCGCGGAAGGGTGCGAACTCGATCGCCGAGATCGCCCCGTCGCGCGCGATGATGCGCAGGTCTCCGATAGGCGACTCGAGAACGGTCCAGCGGGCGCCCTTGGTTTCGTTGCTCATCACAGCTCCTCAACACTTTCCAGATTCCAGAGATACATCAGCGCGTACGAGCGCCAGGGCCGCCATGCAGCCGCAGTCTGCTCGATAGCGACAGGACTGGGGTCCAGGCCGAGCCGTTCCGCGGCTCGCCTGACACCGACATCGGTCGGTAGGAACACGTCCGGGTCACCGAGCGCCCGCATCGCGATGTACGAAGCGGTCCACGGCCCGAGTCCGGGGACGGCGAGGATCGCCTCTCGCACCTCGGCTCGATCAGCGCTCCGATCCAGCACGACCGAGCCGTCCACCACCGCACGTGCCAGTGATTCCAAGGCTCGAACGCGGGCTCCCGGCATCGACCAGGACTCCCCCGAGATGTCGAGCAGGTCGCTCGGCTGAGGGAAGAGACGGTTGACGCCGTGCTCTCCCTCGAGTCCGAGGTCGGCGCCTCGACGGTCGACGAAGTTCTGGGCGAGACGGCGAGCTCCGACGACCGTGACCTGCTGACCCAGGATCGCGCGGACCGCCGCCTCCCAGCCGTTGACGTGTCCCGGAACCCTCAGCCCTGGTTGCCGCCTCACCACGGGTGCGAGGTGCGGGTCGGCGCCGAGCTGCGCTGAGATCATCGCCGGGTCGGCGTCGGCGTCGAGCAGGCGCCGTGTCCGTTCGAGGGCCGGCGCGAGGTCGCGCGCATCGGCCAAGGAGAACTCGCACGGAACGTAGCCCTCAGGTCGGTCCGTCAGACGAATCGACACGACACCTGCGCCGTGAGGGAGCCGAAGCGTGCGTCGATACGTCTGCTCGTCGGCGACCTCCACACCGGGAACGGCACGCGCCGCGAGGAAGCGCAGCATCGCGGCGCCGTCATAGGGCTCGCGCACACCGAGGCGGACCGCGATGGCCCCTGCCACCGGACGGTTGCGCTTCGATCGCAACTGGGTGGGGGTCGAGGCGTACACCTCGCGAATGGTGTCGTTGAACTGGCGGATGCTCGAGAACCCGGCAGCGAAGGCGACGTCGGCAAAGGACATCGACGACGTCTCGACCAGGGCCCGCGCGATCTGCGCACGGCGCGATCGAGCGAGGGCCAGTGGACCCGCGCCGTAGGTCTCGACGAGCAACCGGTTGAGATGGCGAGCGGAGTAGCCCATCCGGGCAGCCAGTCCCTCAACACCGTCGCGCTCGAGCGTTCCATCGGCGATCAACCGCATGGCCCGATCCGCAGCATCAGCACGCACATCCCATTGCGGCGAGCCCGGAGTCGCGTCCGGAAGACACCGCTTGCAGGCGCGGTAGCCCGCGAGTTGGGCGGCCGCGGCACTCGGGTGGAACGTGACGTTCTTCTGCTGCGGAGTCTGCGCCGGGCAGCTCGGCCGGCAGTAGATCTTGGTCGTGCGGACCGCGATGTAGAACACGCCATCGAAGCGGCGGTCGCGTCCCTGAACCGCGCGGTAGCACGCGTCGGTGTCGAGATGCATCGGAGTCATGACCCAAGACTGACATGCCCCACCGACCACTTCTAGCGGAAATCGGACGCGGCCGTCTAAGCCTCCCGTCGAGCGAGCCCGTGGCGCGTCACCGGCAGGAGAACGGCCGCGGCAACCAGCCAGACCAGACCCAGGAACCGCGCGACCGGCAACAGGTACTCGAAGCCCGAACCGATGAGCGACAGGCTGGAGATCTCGCCGACCGCGCCGAGCACGAGACCTGCCCAGGCGACGGGCCGCGGGAGTAGCCCGACGATCAATCCGGGAACGGCAATGCCGAGAAGCAGCATGCCGAACGCGACAGCGAAGGCCGGACCGCCGGCCAGGAATGAGAGGTCGGCCAGAGCTCGAGCCAGCGACGGAGGCGCATCGGCGGCCAGCCGACCGCCGACCCACATGCTCATGCCGGACAGCGAGAGCGCGGTCGAGGCGAGCACCCCACCGACAAGGGCGATCGCGGAACCCGGCGCCGTGATGCCCAGCGCGCGCAGTCGTCGATAGATGATCGCCGCGACGAGCGCCAACGGAACGGCCGACGAGAACAGGAGCCACGAGCCGACCTTGATCGCGGTCGTGTGGGACTGCGTGTAGTGGAGCACCGCGGCGGCGGTTGCGTCGGGGTGAGGTGTCGAGATGTTGGCGACGACCGCGGCGATGGTCAACACCGCGTAGGCGATGACGGGCACCAGTAACGGCGGGCCGGCTTGAGGACGACGTGTCGTCCTGGCGGCGGCAGTGATGGTGGTCATGAGAGTCACGCTCCTGATCCGTAAGGGCGGGTGATGATTTCGAGGTTGTGGCCGTTGGGGTCCTCCCAATAGAGGCCTCGGCCTCCGTCGGCCGTGTTGATCTCGCTCGGGCGGTGATGGAGGGGATCGGCCCAGAAGGTCAGGCCGCGTTCGCGGATCCGCCCGAGGATGGTGTCGAACTCGTCCTCGCTCACGAGGAAGGCGTAGTGCTGCGCCGCGACGACGCTGGCGTGGTCGTCGGCGACGTCGAGCGTGACGCCGTTGGCCAACTCGACGCAGAGGAACGGGCCGAACGAGGTCGGCTCGGGTACGCCGAGGATCGACGCGAGGAACTCGGCCGTCTCCACCTTGTCGTGCGCGTGGACGATCGTGTGATTGAGCTGAACAGACATCAGTCCTCCTTGAGGTGTGGGGAATCGATCAGGACGAACACGACGACGGCGATCGCAGCCAGCCACGCTGCCGACCACGCGGTCGCGGTCGCATAGCCGTGCACCAGCCCAGCCACATGGGCGATCGCGCCATGCGCAGCCAGGTAGCTAGCGGTCGCGCTGATGGCCAGCGTGTTCAGCACCGCAGTGCCGATCGAGCTGCCCACCTGGGTCGATGTGTTGATGACCGCTGACGCGACCCCCGCATCCCTTCGGTCGACGCCGCGAATCGCGAGCTGGAAGGCGGGCGGGAACAGCGCACCCATCCCGAGGCCGATGAGCACCTCGGAGGGCAGCACCACGGCCGCGAACGCACTGGTGGCGCTCAGCTGGCTCAGCACGACGAGACCGGCTGCCCCGAGCAGCAACCCGCCGGCGACCAGCTTCCTCGGCGCCACGCGAGGCAGCAGACG
>JBQCDC010000095.1:0-2694 GCA_051961575.1 Marmoricola sp. | reverse complement strand
CGTGCGGTCGTAGGTGAACGTCATCGACGTGGGCGTCCAGTCGAGCGAGTAGACGTGGTAGGCGCCGGGGTTGGTGAACGAGCAACTCTGCGACACCGCGCGACCGTTCGCGTTCGGGTAGACCAGGCTGGACACGCCGGTCGTCGGCCAGACGCTGTAGCGCTCGACCATGTCGATCTCGCCCGAGGAACCGATGCCGTACCACTGCTTCGCGGGGTACAGCCACAGGGCGCTGTGCGTGCCCGGGACGTTCAGGTTGGGGAAGCGGGCGCGGATCTCGAAGTGCCCGTAGGCCTGCTGGAACTTGCCGAGCGTGCTCACCATGCCTGACACATACGAGCTCTGGTACGAGCTTCCATCCGGCTGCGTGCAGGTCACCGGCTGGCTCAGCGGCCGGGTCGTCAGGTGCAGCGAGCCCCAGCCCTCCGAGATCGTCGACTTGTCGTCGACGTAGCACTCGGGGCCGACGCGGTATCCCGTCGCGGCTGTCGTCGTCGGAGTCCAGAGGTTCGTGTTCAACCGGTTGCTGTTGAACTCGTCGTCGAAGCTGCAGGTGGTCGCCGTGCTCGCGACCAGTGGTGCGGCCGCACAGACGGGGCCCGTGAGCGCCGCGGTACGAGCCTGCGCCGATGAGCCGACGATGACGGATCCGGTGATGGCGAGCAATACAGCCGCGGACGCGAACAGACGACGTCGCATGTCGATGCCTTTCAGTAGACGGCACAACCGAAAGGGGTGTCGACAAACGACGAGTTCTCCCTCGCGCCCCACTCGAAAGCGGGCCCTCCCCAATCTTGGGGATCGTATTGGCTGAGACGCGAAATGTCAGCAGGCGGACGGCAAACGAAAGCCGAACGGAGCGGAACACCGCTCCGCGCGCGGCACGCCTACCTCCAGACGCGCACGTAATCGATGTCCATCGACATCGGCATGGGGGCGCTCCCCGCAACGTACGAGTTGAACGAGGTACCCATCGCCTCGGTCAGGCACAAGAACACCGGCTGGTTGAAGGGCTCGGAGCCCGTCAGTGGCGCCTCTGGCGTCCAACCGGTCGTCCAGCACGGTGTTTGGTCGTAGGTGAACGTCATCGAGGTCGGCGTCCAGTCCAGCGAGTACGTGTGGAAGGCACCGGGATCGGCGAATGTGCAGTTCTGCGACACGGCTCGGCCCTGCGGGTTGGGATACACCAGGCTGGAAACGCCCCTGGTCGGCCAATAGCTGTAGTGCTCCACCATGTCGATCTCGCCGGCCGAGCTGAGGCTTGCGGGGTACAGCCAGAGCGCGCTGTCGGTACCCGGCACAGTCACGTTCGGGAAACGGGCCCGAATCTCGAAGTGCCCGTAGGTTTGCTGGAACTTCCCGCGCGAGCTCACCATCCCCGAGGTGTACGAGGTCTGGAAAGAACCCCCGTTAGGGCCCGTGCACGTCATCGGCTGGCTGAGCTGGTTGGTCCTGAGGTGTAACGAGCCGCCGGCCACCGAGATCGTCGAGCTGTCGTTGATGTAGCACTCGGGACCGACGCGGAAACCGTCGGAGGCTGTGGTCGTCGGCCTCCACAGGTTCGTGTTCAGCCGGTTGCCGTTGAACTCGTCGTCGAAGCTGCAGGTCGACGCCGTGCTCGCCACGAGCGGCGGCGCGGGACAGACGGGGCCGGAACTGGATGACGGCGCCGTCCGGGCTTGCGCCGCGGAGCCCATGCCTACAGAGGCGGAGACGGCCAGGAGGACCGCAGTGGAAGCGAGGAGGCGACGTCGCATGCCGGTGCCTTTCGGAGGAGAACACGACCGCAGGGGTCATATCGACAAATCACGAGTTCTCCCGTGCCGCTCGAAAGCGGCACCTCCTCAATCTCGGGGATCGTATTTGGTAGATCGAGAATTGTCAGCAGGCGGGAGGCAAACGGGCGTCGAATTCCGCGCGTAACTGAGCGTGAAAGTTTGAACTGAGTAGGGCGGGTGGGGCTCGAACCCACGACCCAAGGATTATGAGTCCTCTGCTCTAACCGGCTGAGCTACCGCCCCGAGTTCGCCGAGCCTAGCGGCTGGATCAGGGACGCTTCTTCTGGCGCGGCTTCTTGGCCTGAGGACCGTCGTCGCGGCGGGGCTTGCCGTAGCCACCCTGGCCGCGTGGCTTCTGGTAGCGATCGCCGCCGCGCTGCTGTCCGCCGGCACGCGGTCGCCCACGGTCCGCCCGGATCTCTATGAGCTCGCCGCCGATCCGGGTGTTGGCCAAGCGGGCGAGCGTGTCCTCGGACAGATCGGGAAGCTCGACGAGCGAGAAGGTGCTCTTGATCTCGATGCGCCCGAAGTCACCCCGACGCAGGCCACCCTCGTTGGCCAGGGCGCCGACGATCTGACGGGGCTCCACTCCCTGCTTGCGGCCGACGTTGATCCGCCAGCGGACCATGTCTTCGCGCGGGCCGCGACGTTCCTTCTCCGGCTTGTGCGTCGGCTCCGGCTCGGGGTCGAGCAGCAGGGGCTTCCCGTCCTGGGCGAGGACGGCGATCGCGGCCGCGATGTCGCTGGCCGGAACGTCGTGATCGGTCTCGTAGGCAGCGATCAGGTCGCGAAACAGCGCCACCTGCGGGTCGCCGAGTGCCTCGGTGATCGCGTCGGTGAAGCGCTCGACGCGGGTGGCGTTGACATCGTCGACACTCGGGATCGCCATGGGCTCGAGTGCGGTGCGGTTCGCCTT
>JBQCDC010000094.1:0-2399 GCA_051961575.1 Marmoricola sp. | reverse complement strand
TCGGCTCCACACGATCACGACAGCATCTGCGAAGAGTTCCGGTTTCGGCGGAGGCGACCGCATCCAGGCAACGCTGGTCTTCGAGAAGTTGAGCTGACTCGCGCTCTGCTGCTGCACAGGCGGCGAAATGCAGCATGCTCGTTGGATCCCGCCCGCACCTGCGGCCTCCACCCGCGCGGTGTACTCGCTAGCCGCTCGTGAGGGACCGTTGGACCTTCTGGACCGCCGGAACATCCGCCGGCGCCCAATCGAGCGAATCCAACTCACCGGGCGCCATCCATCGACCATCGACATGCTCGGTCAGCTGCGGCTCGCCACCGACGAGTTCGGCGTAGAACGTCGAGAGCGTGACGATCGAGAAGTCGTACTCATGCGTGGTCGTCGTGACTTCCTCGCCCACCTTTACGTCACAGAGCAGTTCCTCACGGATCTCGCGCTCCAGAGCCGCCTGAGGCGATTCGCCGTCCTCGATCTTGCCTGCAGGAAACTCCCATTTGCCTGCGAGCGCCCCAGATCCCCGCTGTGTGCACAGCACGAGCCCATCGCGAACCATCACTGCGCCGACGACATGAATGTGCCCTTTCACGCCACCGAGCGTGTCAGATCAAGGAGCCCACGGACTAGGGGTCCGGTAGTCCTGCGGCGGGGGACTAGGCCTTTCGGCTGCCTTACGCAATCCGAGACTGATCGATACCCTCCGAACATCACGTCCGTGACCGCAAGGGGAGTGGCACATGGCAGTCGATCCGAGCAGCACCCAGAACAACGCAACCGCGCGCATAGCCTTTCGGGTCGTTGGCGCAGTACTCCTGATAGCGGGCGCGGTCATCGCCATCATCGGTCTCACGCAATTCGCCTCGGACTTCGGGTCGACCGACCCGGGCAACGACGGTCCTGGCTCTATCTTCATGACTGCCGGCGGGGCGTTCCTCGCCCTCTTCGGCCTGACGGCTCTCCGCATGGGCTTCCTTCGCGCAGGCGTGAACTATGTCGTCGGTGAGACTGGTGACGCGATCAGGACCGTCGCTGCGGATGTCGCCACCGGCGTTCGAAGTGTTCAGCCACAAGCAGGGCCGTTCTGCTCCAAGTGCGGCACGCGTAACGACGTGGCGGCTCACTTCTGCGATGCGTGCGGGAGCCCGCTCGCGCAGTGACCGCCGCCGAGATCGACCTCTACCTCGACCACATCGAGGAGCCGAAGCGCAGCACGCTCGAGGCGCTGCGTCGGTCGATCCTCGATGTCATCCCTGACGCCGAGGAGTGCATCTCCTACGGCATGCCGGGATTCCGCGTCGACGGCAAGGTCGTCGCAGGCTTCGCGGCCTTCAAGAACCACCTCGCCTACCTCCCGCACAGCGGCGAGGTGTTGTCGATCCTGAGCGATCAGCTCGAGGGCTACGACCGCACGTCCGGCTCGCTCCACTTCCCGATCGATCAGCCCCTGCCCGACGACCTCGTCAGAATCTTGGTCGAGACCAAGATGGCGTTGCTCGGCCTCTGATGGGCTTGTTGGCGCTCCAGCGGCCGTCCAAGCCCTAATCCAGCGTGGCCTGATCCGCAGCCAAGTCCGATGCCGCCTCCTGAATCAACGGCGTCACCGCATCCACGACCTCCTTCATCGCCTTCGTCCGCGCCCGGTGTCGCAGCACGATCCGGCGCATGCCCAGCCCCGGAATCTGGATCGCATCCACTCCGTCCTGCACGATCCCGCGCAGCGCGATCGAGGGGAGCAATGCCATGCCTTCTCCAGCGGCGACGAGCGCCAGCGCCGTCTGCGGCCCGTAGTAGATGTGGACGGAGCTACGAGGTCCGGGAACAGCCCGCGCCAACCGATCCATGGCCTGTGCGCCCGCCGAGGGCTCGACACCGATCCAAGGCAGGTCGATGTCGCTCAGGTTCATGGCCTCGGGGAGCAGAGTCCCGCTCGGCACCACGAGCATCCAAGGTTCGTCCATCAGCGGAAGCTCCGTGGCTCCGGCGGGCAACGGGGGAGTCTTCTCCTCGGCGTCGAACTCAGCCACCAGAGCGTCGAACTCGCGGGCGCGGAACGCGCGGAGCAAGGAGTCCTGGTCCGCCTCGACGATCTCGAACTCCACGCCAGGAAAGCGTGCGCGCCAACCGGGCAGTGCCGGCGCGATAGCGGCATGGATGATGCTCTGGAAGGCGCCAATGCGGATCGTTCCCTCAAGCTCAGGATCGTCGTGCGAGAGGCGCGAGTTCACGGCCTTCAGTGCGCGCTCGATCTCCTCGGCCGCCTCGGCGACGGCCCGTCCCGCCGCGGTCACCTTGGCGCCTTGCGGAGTTCGGATCAGCAGCGGCCTGCCGGCCTCTTTCTCAAGCCTGGCTAGCTGTTGGGACACGGCGGACGGTGTGACGCGCAACTCATCTGCGGCCGCGAG
>JBQCDC010000093.1:0-6185 GCA_051961575.1 Marmoricola sp. | reverse complement strand
ACGTCGTCGAAGAACACCTGGCTCGAGTAGAGGATGTTGCTGCCCATCTTGGGAATCGGCGTGTACGTGAGGGTTCCCGCAGCCAGCGCCTCCCTCACATCGACCAGCAGCAGCGTGAATCCAGCGGTACGCGGATGCGCGTCGGCGGCGGGAATCGTGCGCGTCACCGCCACCATCCAGGACGCGTTCTCGACGTTGGAGATCCACACCTTCTGGCCCTTGATGACGAACTCGTCACCGTCGCGCCGAGCCGAGGTCGAGATCTCGATCGCATTGCTGCCCGCGTCGGGCTCGGTCAGGGCCAGGCAGAACTGGAGCTCGCCGGTGGCCAGACCGGGCAGCAGACGCCGCTTCTGCTCGTCGGTTCCGTGACGGGCGATCGTCATGCCGCCGAACCCTGGCGTCGTCACGTAGAAGAAGGAGCCGGCAGTGCCGCCGGAGGCGCAGAGCGTCTCGTTAGCGATCGCGAGCTCGAGCAAGCCCTGCCCACCGCCGCCGTACTCCTCGGGCACCGCGAGACCGAGCCATCCGCCGACCGCGAGGTCCGCGTAGACCTCGTGTGGGAAGCGGTGCTCCTCCTCGCAGCGACTCCAGTAGGAATGGTCGTACTTGGCGGCAATGGCGGCCACGCCATCGCGCACGGCGAGGGCCGATTCGGGCAGATCGAAATCCATCGTGCAACTTTCTGTGGGGGTCATTGCTGGGGCACGTACTGCGAACCGCGCTGCTGCAGATGCGGATCGCGCGTCGTGCATTTCGCGCTCGTGGGGAGTGCAACGTTCCGCTGATACGGCGACACGGTCGGGCCGTACAGGCAGTTGTTCGCGGGCGTGAGCACCAGAACGGTCCAGGCGCTGTTGTCGCGCGTGGCGGTCGCCATCGCCTTGAGCTGCGCGGGCGTGAACTCGTACCAGTGCTCGAGGCCGGGAAGGTGACGCGCCGCCATGACGGCCAGCGGCGTGCCGTCGGCCATCAGATGCACGACCACCGGGGTGGTCTCCTTCACCAGATCGGTCACCAGGGGTAGCACGACCGCGCCCTGATCGATCAGGCGAGCAAGCGTGGGGTCACTGGCCCGCAGCGCGATCGCGAGCGAACGGGCGTTGGCGGCGAAGGTTCGCAAATCGGGACTCAACTTGGCCAGCGTGGACAACGGTGTCTTGGCCTGCTCGAGCAGAGCGAAGTAGCTCGGGCTGAGCCGATCGACCCAGGTGAGCGTGGTGTCGACCTCGTGAGCAAACGAGCGAAGGTTCACGTCGCCGGGCCCGAAGATCGCGCCGACCTCATGCGAGATCGATGCCAGATCGGTCGGCGAGATCTGCCCGAGCAGCCGCTGGACGTTCGCGAAGACCTGCCAGGCGGGAAGCGGCGTCACGACCGCCTGCGCGATCACGGAGTTGTCGTGCAGGAACGGACCGTCCGCCGTCCGCGGCCGGATGTCGAGGTACTGCTCGCCGACAGCGGAGAGGTCCGCGACGACGATCTCGGAGTTCACCGGAACCTGGACCGACGAGTTCAAGGACAGGTCAGCCACGACACCCGTTGACGTCAGGTGCACCTCCGTCACCGTGCCGATGTACTGGCCGCGATAGGTGACGTCGGACCGATCGTGCAGACCGCCGGCGTTCGCCAGCATCACCTTGACGTGATAGCTCGAGCCGAAGAGGCCTCCGCCTGTCAGGATCGAGTTCGCGACCAGGAGCGCACCCACCACGACGATCACCGCGAGCAGCGCCTCAGCCAGGCGGACGCGGCGCGCCATCGTCCGCTCATCGAGGCGGCTCATCGCGTACCTATCGAGGTCTTGAGGAGTGCGGTCGAGGAGAACACCGTGGTGAGGTCGAAGTTCGCGTAGAGCCCGTAGCCGGCGCTCGCCGACTGACGACCGAAAGCACCGATGCCGTCGAAGATCTTCGGGAAGACGGCCTCGTTGCGGGTCAGCGTGTCGAGGATCGGGCCGAGCGATCGTGTCACCGAGATCATGTGCGCGCGACCTGCCGCGATCGTCTGCTGACCCGACGCCGAGAGCCGACGCAGCTCGGCCATCAGCTGCAGCGCTTGACCGGTCTGCGCGCGCAGGACGCGCACGGTGGGCTCGAAGCCCGTGATGGCCGACGACAGCAGACCACGGTCGCGCGCCAAGCCGTTGCTCAAGCGATCCAGGTTCGTCAGGGCCTTCTCGAACGTGGCGGTGTGGGCGTTCAGCGCCTGCAGCGATCCGTCGAGGTTCGCGATGAGCGATCGCACGTTCTGCGTATTGCCGGCCAGTGCGATCTTCAGCTGCTGGACGATCGTGCTGAGGTCGGCGAAGGTGCCCCCGCTCACCACGGTGGACAACGTCGCCAGGAGGTCGGTGGCCGACGGCGCCGCATCGGTGGACCCGACTCCGATGACTCCCCCGTCGCGTAGCGGCGCAGCTGGCGCCCCGCTCGGCGGCGTCAGCGCGACGAAGGCCTCACCCATGGGCGAGCTGAACTGGATCTCCGCATGCACGTTGCTCGGCAGGCTCACCGCCTTGCGGATCGACATCCGAACCCGAGCCGAGTAGCCGTCCGCCGAGACGGTCTCGACCTCACCGACCACTGCGCCGTCCATCTTCACCGCGGCCTGATCCGGCAGGCCGAGTGCGTCGGAGAAGATGGCCGTCACCTGGTAGGTCGGCCCGGAGACGATGCTCGGCAGCGGGACGTCCTCGAGCGAGACTCCGCAACCGCTGAGCATCACGCCCATCGCCGCCGCCGCGAGCAGAGCCTTCATGGCCCGCCTCATCCGAAGCTCCCGGGAATCGCGTTGAGGGCGGCGTTGAACAGCATGTCCAGCGGACCCGTCCCCTGCGGGTTCACCAGGTACGGGCACAGCTTGCCGAAGTACGAGGTGCAGGTCGCCGAGCGCATCACCGAGGAGAAGACGGTCTGGTTGCGCGCGGCCAGCGCTACCCGGATCGCGCCGAGCTTCGGGTCGAAGGCACGGACGATGTTCTCGGCCCCGGTGGGCATGAGGTCCCAGATGCGCGCCAGGTCGCTCTGCTCGGAGTGGAGCGTCTTGGCCACCGAGGACGCCCTTTCCAGGTCGGCCACGAGTGTGGACTTGTTGGCCTTGACGAAGGTCTGGACCTGATCCGTGAGCTGCTGGAATGCGCTGATCGTCTGGGTCAGACCCGAGCCCTGGCTCGCCAACGCGGCCGTGGCGCGCGAGACCCCGATGCCGAAATCACGCAGACTTTGATCACGGTCGCGCAGGATCTGGGTCAGCTCGGCGAGGTTCTTGGTGATCACCGCGATGTCCGGGCTGTTCTTGTTCAACGTCCCCAGCGCCGCCTGGCTCGAGGTCAGCAGGTCGTGGATCCGCTTGCCGTTACCACCGAGCTGCGTAGCCACCGCGTGCACCAGCCGTCCGACGTTGGAGGTCGAGGGCGAGGTGGCTCCAGGCGTGCTGAGGGCGTTCACCAGGTCGTTGACGGCCCGACTCAGATCGTCGATGTTGATCGGCGAGCGAGTGTGCGAGGCAGCGATGACGGCACCGCTCACGAGCTTCGGCCCGCCCGTGTAGGCAGGGCCCAACTCGACGTAGCGGTCCGTCAGCAGCGCCGACTGCATGATCTGCGCGCCGGCGTTGCGCGGGATCGTGGAATCGGGATCGATCTGCATCCGCACGGCCATGTAAGTGCCGCGCGGATCAATCCTGACCACGTGCCCGATCGGCACACCGAGGTACTGGACCTCGTTGCCCACGTAGAGGCCGGTGGTGTCGGAGAAGTCCGCCGTGAGCGAGATCGGCGTGGGCTGCAGGGCACGCCAGCCGAACCAGCTCGCGACCGTGACCAATGCCACCACGACGACGGCGATGACCACCCGGGGACGCTTCACCTGCATCCGATCCCCCTCAACTGCAGGCACCACCAGCTGTCGGGAAGGATCAGGCCCGGCGCGTTGACGCCGATCCACGGTCCGTCTCCGGCCGAGTTCACGTAGAGGCGCATCGCCGGGTTCGCCAGTCGCAGCGTGGTCGTCAGGTCTGCCTGCTGGCGCTCGAGGACCGCCAGGATCCCGTTCAGCTTCGTCAACGCAGTGCGCATCGGCGCGCTGTTCGTCTTCGCCATCGACGTCAGGTTCAGCACCAATGAACGGCCGTCGGCCAACAGTCGCGAGATCGCGTCCCGTCGCTGCGCGATGAGCGAGAAGACCTGGCTCCCGCGGGTCAGCAGACTGGTGAGCTGGCCCTTCTGGGCGACGACCTGATCGGTCACCGCTCGCGTCGCCGACACCAGCTGCGTGACCTCCGCGGACCGCTGGTTCACCAGGTTGGCAACGGCGGTCAGGCCGTCCAGCGCCGCCTTCGTCGACGGCGATGAGCTGGTGCTTTGAGTCAGCACGTCGATCGCCTTGGAGAGTGTCGGCAGATCGAGCTCGCCGATGACGGGCGATGCGTCGAGCCAGAACTGCTCGAGTGTGTAGGAGTCATCGGCATTCGCGAGGATGAGCGTGCCGCCGCGGGGAAGCCGTGGTCCGTTGCCGGGACTCAGCTGGAGATAGCGCTGCCCGAGCAGCGAGCCGAGCTTCACCTCGGTGCGCGTATCCGTCGTCAGATTGATGTCGCGATCCACCGTGAAGTCGACCTCGACCAGGGCGCCCTTCGCGGCGATGCTCGACACCGACCCGACCTGGATGCCTGCGATCCGCACCTCGTCGCCGGCTCGGATGCCGGCAGCGTTGTGGAGCTGGGCGACGTAGCCGATCGGTCCGGTCAGGCTGCGATAGACCAGGAACCCACCGAGCGCGAGACACAACACCAGCAGGACGGCGATGAGGCGCCGGCGACGACTGAGCACGGCAACACGCGAGGTCATCGGCAACGCTCCGAGAGCTGGTTGCTGACCTTCATCTCCTGCGCCGGCGCACTGCCCAGCTTGATCAAGGAATGGCACACGTAGGTGTTGAGGTAGGAGCCGAGGCCGAGCGTCTTGATGTAGGTCATCAGCAGGACCTGCGTGGCGGTCAGGGCCTTGGCCAGCTTGGGAGATTGCTTCGCGAACGAGGTCGCCCATGCCGCGAGGCTGCGCACATCCGCGTTCAAGGGAGCCCTGAGCACATCGACCAAACCGGCCACCGAGGTGACCAGACCCTGCGCAGCGCCGATCGTCGCGGCGATCTCGCCTCGGTGCTGGGCCACCGTCGTCGTGAGTCCGTTCAGCTGCGCCACGATCGAGGCGATCTCCTTGCGCTGCCCGCTGACGGTCTGCATGACCGCGCTGACGTTGGTGATCACCGCGCCGATCACCTGGTCGCGGTCGGCCAGCGTCGACGTCATCCGTGCGGTCTGGTTGACCAGGTCCTGGATCGTGCCGCCCTCACCCTGCAGTACCTGCACGATGTCGCTCGCCAGCACGTTGACGTCGCTCGGCTTGATCAGCGCGAAGAGTGGTCGGAAGGCGTTGAACATGGCTGTGAGATCCAGTCCGACGCTCGTCCGGCTTAGCGGAATCGTGACGCTCGAGCTCTGGATCGCGCCGGGGCTGCCATCGATCCGCAAGGCGATGTAGCGCTGCCCCATCAGATTCAGGTAGTCGATGGCCGCCGTCGTGTTGGTGTGGACGGACTCGTCGGTCTCCAGGTCGAACGTGACGCGGGCCAACTTGCCGTCGAGCCGGATGCCGGTGACCTTGCCGACGCGAACCCCGGCGATCCGCACGTCGTCGCCGGTCTGCAGGCCCGAGGCATCGGTGAACATTGCCGAGTATGACCGCGTCGATCCCAGCGACCCGCGGCTCAACGTCCCCGCCACCATCGCGGTCAGCAACAGCGCGAACACCGCGAACAAGGAGACCCCGAGCAAGGGCCACTTGCTGCGATTCAAGGACGCACCCATCCGACTCATCGGCAGTTGCCTCCAGCGATCGAGCCGTAGCGCGGGCAGTCGGAGGACTTGTAGGGGTTGCGGACGTCGGTCTTGAAGAACGCCATCATCTGGATCGCGCCGTTGCGGATCGCGTTGGCGCCGTTGCACAGCCCGGCGGGCGCGCCTTGGAGGATGGCGGTGAACGGCCCGATGCCGCCGACGAATGCTCGATAGGTCGGCTCGACGGCGGCGAAGAAGGCGGCCAGGTCGCGACCATGGCCGGCGAAGAAGTCGGCGGCCGTGTGGAGCAGCTGAGTGCCCGCCCGCATGGTGGCGCCGAGCTGCCGAGC
>JBQCDC010000092.1:0-3109 GCA_051961575.1 Marmoricola sp. | reverse complement strand
AGGCTCCTGCGCGGACGCCTTGGCGAGGTCCCAGGAGTGCAGGAACACGTCGCCGGTGTAGATCTGGTCGAGTAACTGCGCTAGGGGCTGCGGACCCATGGGCGTCCCGGAGATCACCAGGTCGGGTTCGTCGTCGAAGAGCCGCTGCATGCGCGCGGCATGGGCCGTCCACGCGCCAACGGGGTCGGCGGGCACGGGGTCGAGCTCGACGCCCGCGTTCGCCAGGAAGTTCGCCGGCCAGTAGACGAGGTGGGTCACCACGTCCTCGGCGGTCCAGCCGGCGACTGGCGAGGGCGCCGACCAATCGGTCACCCCGGAGACCAGCGTGCTGAAGGCCTCCGCCCGCTGGCGATGCGACTCGGCGGCGGTCATGCGCCCTCGGCCAGGAGCGCGTCGAGCTTCGCGTAGCCCTCGCGGACGCCCACGTCCATGCCGCTGCGGAGGATGGCGTCGCGGCCCTCGATGGAGTCGACCAGCGACGTGCCGACCAAGCGCGTGCGACCGCCCTCGATCTCCTCGAACGTCAGGGTGTCGAGTGAGACGCCGTCGGGCATGCCCTCCCAGGTGAAGGTCTGCACGATGCGCCCCGGGCGGATCTGGTGGAAGCAGCCGTGGAAGCTCTGCGCATCGCCGTCGCAATCGGTGTCGGTGAAGCGGTACTCGCCTCCCGTGCGCGCATCCCAGCGGTCGATCGTCACGGTGCGGGAGTTCGGCCCGACCCACCGCGCGAAGAGCTCGGGATCGGTGTGCGCACGCTGCACCTGTTCGGGCGTGGCGTCGAACTCGCGCACGATCCGGATCAGCGGGAGGTCGGCGACGGCCTCGATCGTGGCCTCGGTTGCGGTCTTCATCAGATGATTTCCTTTCGTGAAGTGTCGGCATCGTCGAGCTCGGCCAGCACCGCGTCGAGGCGGCGATAGCGCTCTTCTGCTTGCCTTCGGTAGCGCTCGATCCACTTGGTCATCAGGTCGAACACCTCCGCTTCCAGGTGGACGGGACGTCGCTGCGCATCTCGAGTTCGACTCACCAGGCCGGACTCCTCGAGCACCTTGAGGTGCTTGGAGATCGCCTGGAGGCTCACGTCGTAGGGCTCGGCGAGCTCACCGACGGATGCGTCGGCCGTGGTCAGACGTGCCACGAGGTCACGCCTGATGGGGTCCGACAGAGCCGCGAACACCCGGGACAGCTGATCGTCCACGTCGCCACCTTTCTCAACCTTTTGGTTGACAACGAGGCTAGACGAGTCCGCTGACTATTGTCAACCGTTTGGTTGAGAACTACAGGGCGAGGCGTTCGCGCACGACGTCAGCAAGCTGCTTCGCGACGGCCTCGGCCTGATCGGCGGTCGCGGCTTCCACCATCACGCGCACGAGCGGCTCGGTACCCGAGGGCCGCAGCAGCACGCGACCACTGTCGCCGAGCTCGGTCTCAGCCTCGGCAACCGCGGCCAGCAGAGCCTCGTCGGTACCCGCGCGACCCTTGTCGACGCCCGGCACATTGATCAGAACCTGCGGAAGGCGCGTCACCACTGCCGCGAGCTCGGCCAGCGACTTGCCGGTGTCGGCCATCCGTGCAGCCACGTGCAGCGCCGTCAGCAGGCCGTCGCCCGTGGTCGCATGCGCGCTCATGATCACGTGGCCCGACTGCTCGCCGCCCAGCGTGAAGCCGCCCAAGTTCATGGCTTCGAGCACGTAGCGGTCACCGACGGCGGTCTGCACGACGTTGACGCCGCTCTCCCTCATCGCGAGGACGAAGCCGAGGTTCGACATGACCGTGACGACGACGGTGTCGTCGACGAGCGCGCCCTGGGCCTTCATGGCGAGCGCGAGGATCGCGAGGATCTGGTCACCGTCCACGATCTCGCCCCGGGCGTCAACGGCGAGGCAGCGGTCGGCGTCACCGTCGAGGGCGAAACCGACGTCGGCGCCGTGCTCGAGTACGGCTGCCTGCAACACCTCGAGGTGGGTGGACCCGCAGCCGTCGTTGATGTTGAGGCCGGTCGGCTCCGCGCAGATCGCGATGACCTCGGCGCCGGCGGCCCTCAGCGCCTGGGGACCGACGGCCGAGGCAGCACCGTTGGCGCAGTCGAGAACGATCTTCAGGCCAGACAGGTCGACGTCGATCGTCGACACGAGGTGCGCGGCGTACTCGTCCACCGCGGTGGTGTGGTGGCGCAACGTTCCGACCTCGGCGCCGGTCGGTCGCACCCACGGCTCCTCCATCCGCTGCTCGATCGCATCCTCGATCGCGTCGTCTAGCTTGACGCCACCGCGGGCGAGGAACTTGATGCCGTTGTCGGGCATGGGGTTGTGCGAGGCGGACAGCATCACGCCGAGGTCAGCCTTCAGCGCGTCGGTCAGGTAGGCAACGCCCGGCGTGGGCAGGTCACCCAGCACCAGCACGTCCACGCCCGCCGAGGTCAGCCCGGCGATGACGGCCGAGGACAGGAACTGCCCCGAGATGCGGGTGTCGGTGCCCACCACCGCGAACGGCCGGTGATCAGCGAACGTGCCCTTCTCCCCCAGCACATGCGCCGCGGAAACCGAAAGGTCCAGGGCCAGCTCCGCCGTCAGATCGACGTTAGCCAGTCCCCGGACCCCGTCCGTGCCAAAAAGTCGCGCCATAGAACCCAAGACCTTTCAGATAGCAGAAGGCCCGTCCAAGAGCGCAACGCAAAGCGAAGCGCTCCCGAACGGGCCAAATGCGATTAGCGCTTGCTGAACTGAGGAGCTTTACGCGCCTTCTTCAAACCGGCCTTCTTGCGCTCGATGACGCGGGCGTCACGAGTGAGGAGACCAGCCTTCTTCAGCGACGGGCGGTTCGCCTCGACGTCGACGGCGTTGAGCGCACGCGCAACACCGAGACGCAGCGCGCCGGCCTGACCGGTGATGCCACCGCCGTGGATACGGGCGATGACGTCGAAGCGGCCTTCCATCTGCGTGGTCGCGAAGGGCTCGTTGACGACCTGCTGGTGCAGCTTGTTCGGGAAGTAGCTGTCCAGCTCGCGACCGTTGATGGTCCACTTGCCGGTACCCGGAACGATGCGGACGCGGGCGACGGCCTCCTTGCGACGGCCGGTGGCCGCCGCGGGAGCGACGATCGCGTTCTT
>JBQCDC010000091.1:0-5431 GCA_051961575.1 Marmoricola sp. | reverse complement strand
GTTGAGGTACATGGCGACCGGGTCGTCAAGCTTCTCGCCGATCTTGAAGGCCGTGGTCGGCGCGGTCGGAGAAACCAGAACGTCGGCGGAAGCGAAGGCCGTGTCGAAGTCACGGCTGATCAGCGTGCGGACCTTCTGCGCTTGGCCGTAGTAGGCGTCGTAGTAGCCGCTGGACAGCGCGTAGGTGCCGATGATGATGCGGCGCTTGACCTCGTCACCGAAGCCGGCGTCACGCGTCGCGCGCATGACCTGCTCGGCGCTCGGGTCGCCGTCGGGGGTCACGCGCAGGCCGTACCTCATGGCGTCGAAGCGAGCCAGGTTCGAGGACGCCTCACTCGGCATGATCAGGTAGTAGGCCGCCCGGGCGTGGCGGAAGCTCGGACAGGAGACCTCGACGACCTCGGCACCCGCATCCACGAGAAGCTGCAGCGACTCGTCGAAGCGCTGGGAGACGCCGGCCTGGTAGCCCTCGCCGCCGAGCTCCTTGATGACCCCGACGCGAAGGCCCTTGATGTCGCCCTCGAGACCCTGACGGGCCGCGTCCACCAGCGGCGGCAGCGGGCGGTCGATGCTCGTCGAGTCGCGCGGGTCGTGGCCGCCGATGATGTCGTGCAGCAGCGCGCTGTCGAGCACCGTCCGGGTGACCGGGCCGACCTGGTCGAGCGAGTTCGCCATGGCCACCAGGCCGTAGCGACTGATCGAGCCGTAGGTGGGCTTCACGCCAACGGTGCCGGTGACCGCACCCGGCTGACGGATCGAGCCACCGGTGTCGGTACCGATCGCGAGCGGCGCCTCGAAGGCAGCCACGGCCGCGGCCGAGCCACCGCCGGATCCGCCGGGGATGCGGTCGAGGTCCCACGGGTTGTGGGTCGGGCCGTAGGCGGAGTGCTCCGTGGAGGAGCCCATCGCGAACTCGTCCATGTTCGTCTTGCCGAGGATCGGCAGACCCGCAGCCTTCAGGCGCGCCACGACGGTCGCGTCGTAGGGCGGGATCCAGCCCTCGAGGATCTTCGAGCCGCAGGTCGTCGGCAGGCCGCTGGTGGCGAGCACGTCCTTGACCGCGATCGGAACGCCGTCGAGCGCGGAGGCGGGGGCGCCGTCCGCGCGACGACGGTCGGCGGCGGCGGCCTGCGCCAGCGCGCCCTCGGCGTCGACGTGCAGGAAGGCGTGGACGTCACCGTCGACCGCGGCGATACGGTCCAGGTGCGCCTGGGTCAGCTCGACGCTGGTGGTCTCACCGGCCTCGAGGGCAGCGGCCATCTCGGCCGCGCTCTGGGTGATCACTGCTCGTCTCCCAGAATCCTCGGCACCAGGAACCGCTGCTGCTCACTCGCCGGCGCGCCCGACAGCGCCTGCTCGGCGGTCAGGCAGGGCTCGACGACGTCCTCGCGGAAGACGTTGGTCAGGGGAAGCGCGTGCGAGGTGGGCGGGATGTCCTCCGCCGCCACCTCGGAGATCGACGCGATGCTCTCGAGGATCACCGTCAGCTGAGGGGCGAGGTGGTCGAGCTCATGGTCGTCGAGGTCGATACGCGCGAGATCGGCCAAATGGCGCACGTCATCGCGGGAGATCTCAGGCATGGGGCTCATCCTAGTGAGGCCGATAGCGTGCCCCTCATGGCCGAGTACCCCACTGAGATCTTCGCGACCACGGACCGCACTCTGCTCGAGCTCATGTTGGACACCCAACGAGCCGAGATCGCAGCGCTCCTCTCCGACGTCAGCGAGGCCGATGCGCGAGCGAGCCTGGTGCCATCGCTCACCACCCTCCTGGGCCTGGTGAAGCACGCGGCGTTCGTCGAGCGGGTCTGGTGGGGCCACCGTGTCGAAGGTCGATCACGCGAGGACGTCGGCATCCCGCCGGAGATCGACGACAGCTTCCGCCTGACCGACGAGGACACGATCGAGTCGGTGCTCGCCGACTTCGCGAGCGCCTGCGCGGACTCACGCACGATCGCCGCAGAGCATCGGGACCTGGCTGAGACGTTCGCCTGGCGCTACGGGCCGGTGTCGATCGCGTTCATCTACGCGCACATGATCCAGGAGTACGCCCGGCACTGTGGGCACGGCGACATTCTCCGCGAGCAGCTGACGGCGGGTGCCTAGAAAGCTCTCAGGGCCGCCTGTCATCGTTGCCCGCATGACTCGACGATCCTGGCGAGGTGTACTGGCAGTGGCGATGGCCATCGGCGTGGGGCTGGTGGCCAGTGCTTGCGGATCCTCAGCACCCTCGGGACCGAAGGCAGGGCCCGACTACGTGGCCCTGGGCGACTCCTACACCGCGTTTCCCGGAACCTCGTCGACCATCAACGCCCTGTGCTCGCGCAGCAGCACGAACTACCCCCACCAGCTTGCGGCCGCCCTGCACTACACGCTGACCGACGTCAGCTGCAGCGGGGCGAAGACCAAGGACCTCACCGGCTCGCAGAAGGCCGGCGTGGCTCCGCAGTTCGACGCTCTCTCTAAGTCCACGAAGCTGGTCACGATCAGCATCGGCGCCAACAACGACCTGATCAGCTCGGTGCTGTTCCTCAACTGCAGGTACGTGATCGCCCAGAACCCGACGGGGCAACCGTGCCGGAACGCGACCGCCTCCTGGGCAGCCACCGCCTTCACGCAGCTGGAGCCACAACTGGTCGCGGCCTATCAGGCGATCAAGACGCGCGCCCCGAATGCTCGGGTGCTCGTCGTGGGCTACCCGCAGATCCTCGGCAATTCGGGAACCTGCGCCAAGTACGCGATCGCGACGGGCGATGTCGCCTACATCGACGAGCTGAACACCAAGCTCAACGACGCGGTCCGCACGGCCGCGAAGGCGGCCGGCGTCCAGTACGTCGACCTGTCACAGCTCAGCATGAGCCACGGCATCTGCTCGGCGTCGCCCTGGATCAACGGCGCCACCACGATGCCGGGGGTAGCCCTCGCGATGCACCCGTTCGCCGCAGAGCAGCAGGCGGTCGCCGCGCTGCTGGAGAAGAAGCTGAAGGGCTAGCTCGGCCCGTTCTCGAGAAGTGCCTTGAAGGCATCCTCGTCGAGAATCGTGAGGCCGAGCTCCTCGGCCTTGGCCGCCTTGGAACCCGCGTTCTCGCCGACCACCACGTAATCGGTGTTCTTGGAGACCGACCCGGCGGCCTTGCCGCCATGGCTGATGATCGCTTCTTTCACCGAGTCGCGCGTGAAGTCCTGGAGTCCGCCCGTCACGACCACGGTCAGGCCAGCAAGCGTCTGCGGCGTCGACTCGTCGCGCTCGTCCTCCATGCGCACGCCGGCCGCCGTCCAGCGCTCGACGATCTCGCGGTGCCAGTCGACCTCGAACCACTCGATGACGGCCTCGGCGATCACCCCGCCGACGCCCTCGGCCGCGGCCAGGGCCGCCTGATCGGCTTCACGCACCGCCTGCATCGACCCGAACTCGGCCGCGAGCGCGCGAGCCGCCGTCGGCCCGACGTGCCGGATCGAGAGGGCGACCAGCACCCGCCACAGGGGCTGCTCCTTGGCCGCGTCGAGATTCCGCAGCAGCTTCAAGGCGTTGGCGCTGAGCTGCGGGCCCTCCTCGCTCCCCTTCGGCGCTCGCGTGAAGAGCGGCGTCTTCTGGAGCTTCTCCGCGGTCAAGTCGAAGACGTCGCCCTCGTTGCGCAGCGCCCCCGACTCCAGCAGGGCGACCGCCGCCTCGTAGCCCAGGCCCTCGATGTCGAAGGCGCCACGTGACGCGACGTGGAAGACGCGCTCACGCACCTGGGCCGGACAGTTCTGGTGGTTCGGGCAGCGCAGGTCGCGGTCACCCTCCTTCTGCTCCACGAGCTTGGTGCCGCAGGACGGACATTCCGTGGGCATCACCCACTCCGGCAGCCCCTCCGGCCGCAGTCCGAGCACGGGGCCCAATATCTCGGGGATCACATCGCCGGCCTTGCGGAGGATGACGGTGTCGCCGGGGCGCACGTCCTTGCGCTTGACCTCGTAGGCGTTGTGCAGCGTGGCCATCTCGACGGTCGAGCCCGCGACCTTGGTCGGCTCCATCCGTCCGAACGGAGTCACTCGACCCGTGCGGCCGGTGTTCACATGGATGGCGATCAGCTTGGCGTTGACCTCCTCCGGCGGGTACTTCCAGGCGATGGCCCATCGCGGGGCCCGCGACGTCGAGCCGAGGCGCTGCTGAGTGGCGATGTCGTCGACCTTGACCACGACGCCGTCGATCTCGTGCTCGACGTCGTGCCGGTGCTCGCCGTAATAGGCGATGAACTCGCGGACGGCCTTGAGGTCGGGCACGACGCGCACCCGATCGGAGACCGGCAATCCCCAAGCCCGCAGGGCCTCATAGGCATGTGACTGCGCCCGCGGCTCGAAGCCCTGACGCGCACCGATGCCGTGGCAGACCATGCCGAGGTCGCGCTCCGCGGTGATCCTCGGGTCCTTCTGCCGCAGGGATCCCGCGGCCGAGTTGCGCGGGTTCGCGAACATCGGCTTGCCCGCGTCGACCAGCGAGGCGTTGAGCTTCTCGAAGGCTGCCAGCGACAGGAACACCTCGCCGCGGACCTCGACCAGCTTCGGGACCGGATACTCCTTGGTCCCCTTCAGCTGGTGCGGGATGACTTTGATCGTCTTCACGTTGGCGGTGACGTCCTCGCCCGTACGACCGTCGCCGCGCGTGAGTGCGCGGGTCAGGCGGCCGTCCTCGTAGAGCAGGTTGATGGCAAGCCCATCGACCTTGAGCTCACAGAGGAAGGTGTCGACCTTCACGCCGTCGCGGTCGATGCGAGCCGCCCAAGTGGCCAGCTCCTCGTCGGTGAACGCGTTGTCCAGGCTCTCCATGCGCTGCAGGTGGTCCACCGCCGCGAAGCTGGCGGACACGGCACCGCCCACCTTCTGCGTGGGCGAGTCGGGCGTGCGCAGCTCCGGGTGGGCCTCCTCGAGCGCCTCTAGGCGACGCATCTTCACGTCGAAGTCGGCGTCGGACAGCGTCGGGTCGTCCAGAACGTAGTAGCGCCAGCGCGCATCCTCGACTTCTTCACTGAGCTCGCGATGCTTAGTGCGCGCAGCGTTCAGGGTGCTGTCTGGAGATCCATCGTTTGGCGCCACGTGACCATCTTGCCGTGAAGTGCCGACAGTCCGGCCCCTGTGGGTCCCCGGACTGTCGGCTCGGCCGTCAAGCGCTGGATCAGTGCTGCGTCGTGTGATCAGTCGCTGGCGTGTAGTCGACGCTGCCCGCATAGGTGGCGTCATAGCCGTTGGTGAACATCTCTCGGATCACGTCGTTCACGTTGTTGGTGCAGGTCGCCACCCCCGAACTGTCCGTGACCGCGGAACACACCGAGATCGCCGCTCCGTTGATCGGCTTGGTGGTGCTGAACTGCACCGTCAACCCGGGCAGCGGGTGGCCGAGCGTGTCGGTCATCGTCGCCTGGACGCGGGAGAAGTTGAACGTCATGTCCCAG